>JAQGIX010000398.1 GCA_028290925.1 Phenylobacterium sp.
CGGTCGCCGAGGCGCCGCCCCAGGCCGCCCCGCCGCCCGCTGCGCCCCAGCCGGCGCCGCCCACCCCGAAGCCGGCGGCCCAGAAACCGGCGCCGACCCCGACCCCGGCCAAGGCCCAGAAGCCCGCCAAGCCCGAGACGAGCCTCGACCTCGACGCCCTGGCCGCCAGCCTGTCGAAAGCGACGTCGAAGCCCGTCCCGCCCAAGCCGTCCTCCGCCACCAAGGGCCCGGCTCGCTCGGAGACCGCGTTGCAGGCGCGGCCGGCCCTGGGGACCGGCGCTTCGGCCGCCGCGGCGGTCAGCGGCCTGGCCGACGAGCTGCAGCGGCGCTGGAACCCCAACTGCGACGTCCAAGGCGGCCGGGACGTGCTGGTGAAGGTCACCTTCCAGCTGGGCGCCGGCGGCCAGGTGGTGGGCGACGTGGCCTCCCAGATCGTCCGCGGCCAGGGCGGCGTCGCCCAGGTGGCGGCCAACCGCGCGGTCAGCGCCGTCTATGCCGCCGCACCCTTCCGCGACCTGCCCCGCGAGTTCTATGGCGAGCGGATCAGCGTAAACTTCAACGCCCGCGAGGCCTGCTCGTGACACGATCCCACCTTCGGAGCCCCGCCATGCGGCTGATGAGCCTGATCCTCACCCTCTTCGTCGGCCTGAGCCTCGGCCTGATGGCCGCCCCGGCGCGCGCCGAGATCGAGGTCAACGTCAACCGCGGCGACGTGCAGCCCCTGCCGATCGCCATCCCGGCGTTCGGCGGCGGCCAGGTGGGCGCGGACATCGCCGGCGTCATCGGCGCCAACCTCAGCCGCTCGGGCCTGTTCCGGCCGCTCGATCCCAACAGCTTCGTGGAGAAGGGCCTGACGACCGCGCTGCAGCCGCAGTTCCCGGCCTGGAAGCAGATCAACGCCCAGGCGTTGCTGAACGGCGAGGTGACCAACGAGAACGGCCGCCTGCGGGTCTCCTTCCGCCTGTGGGACGTGTTCGCCGAGCAGCAGCTGCTGGGCCTGGAGTTCACCGCCAGTCCCGAGAACTGGCGGCGTATCGCCCACAAGATCTCCGACGCGGTCTATGAGCGGCTGACCGGCGAGAAGGGCTATTTCGACACGCGGGTGGTCTTTGTGGCGGAGACGGGCGGACGGGGCTCCAAGACCAAGCGTCTGGCGATCATGGACCAGGATGGCGCCAACCCGAGCTACCTCACCGACGGCTCGTTCATCGTCATGACGCCGAGGTTCTCCTCCACCAGCCAGGAGATCACCTACATGGCGCTGCGGCCGGAGGGCTCGTCGATCTACCTGTTCAACCTGGAGACCGGGCGGCGCGAGAGCCTGGGCCAGTTCCCGGGCATGGTGTTCGCGCCGCGCTTCTCCGCCGACGGTCAGAAGGTCGCCTTCTCCGCCGAGCGGGGCGGAAACAGCGACGTCTTCGTGATGGACCTGCGGACCCATACCTCCACGCGGCTGACCGCCGATCCGGCCATCGACACCTCGCCGTCCTTCTCGCCGGACGGCGGCAAGATGGTCTTCAACTCCGACCGCTCGGGTAGTCCGCAGCTCTATGTGATGAACGCCGACGGCGCGAACCCGCACCGGATCTCGTTCGGCGAGGGGCGCTACACCACCCCGGTGTGGAGCCCGACCGGCGAGTTCATCGCCTTCACCAAACAGACCGGCGGCCAGTTCCACATCGGGGTGATGAAGGCCGACGGCTCCGACGAGCGCCTGCTCACCTCCAGCTATCTCGACGAGGGCCCGACCTGGGCGCCCAACGGCCGGGTGCTGATGTTCGCCCGCGAGGTTCAGGGCGGCGCCTCGAAGCTGTGGAGCGTCGATGTCACCGGCAGGATCCTGCAACCGGTCCCCTATCCGGGCGGCGCGTCGGACCCCGCCTGGTCGCCTTTGCTGCAATAGGGTTGCGCCGGCCCGCTGGTCATTAGAGTTTGCCCCTCAACGCCCAAGGAGACTTTCCGCCCATGGTCACGAGCCTCAACCGCAAGACGGCCCTGCGCCTGGTCCTGATCGGGACCGCCGCGGCGTCGCTGGCCGCCTGCGCCCACAAGCCGAAGCCATCCTTCCCGACGACGGCCCCGCCGCCCGTGTCCGGGCCGGAACGTCCCACGACGGCCCCGCCGCCGGCTCCGGTGACCCAGAGCGCCCTGCCGGGTTCCGAGCAGGACTTCGTGATCAACGTCGGCGACCGGGTCTATTTCGACTTCGACCGCTACGACGTCCGCGCCGACGCCCAGCCGCTCCTCGCCGGCCAGGCCACCTGGCTGAAGCAGTACCCCGCGGTGGTGGTGCGCATCGAGGGCAACTGCGACGAACGCGGCACCCGCGAGTACAACCTGGCGCTGGGCGCGCGGCGGGCCAATGCGGTGCGCGACTTCCTGGTCTCCCATGGCCTCGATCCGGCGCGGATCACCACCATCTCCTACGGCAAGGAGAAGCCGATCGACGCCGGATCCGGCGACGAGGCCGACCAGCACAACCGCAACGCCCACACCGCCATCGTCTCGGGGGCGCGGACGCGCTGATGAGCCCGCGCCGTTTCGCGTTCCCCGCCGCAGTCCTGGGCCTGTTCTGGGGCCTGCTGCTGATCGCCGCTCCGGTGGCGACCCCGGCGGCGGCCCAGACGCCGATCGACGAATCGCTCTCCAAGCGCGACGCGCGGCGGCTCGACGACATGGAAAAGGCCATGAAGGAGATGCGCGCCATCGTCTTCAAGGGCCGCGACACCGGCAAGCCGGTGGTGGTGGAGACCACGGACACCGACGCCCGGCTGGCCGAGTTCGCCAACCGGCTGGGCGACCTGGAGCAGTCGCTGACCAAGATCAACGGCTCGCTGGAGACCACCACCCACGACCTGGACGAAGCCAGGCGGGCCAACGCGGCGCTCTCGGCGCAGGTGAAGACCCTGACCGAGCGCCTGGCCGCGGCGGAGCAGAAGCAGACGGCGGCGGAAGCCGCGGCCGCCCCGCCGCCCGCCGCGCCGCAGCCGCCC
>JAQGIX010000020.1 GCA_028290925.1 Phenylobacterium sp.
CTTGAAGCCGCGCTCCAGCTCTCCGGCCGGCTCGATGCGGCCGAAGCAGCGCGACAGGTCCGTCGGGTCCATGCGCCGGTCCAGGTCGATCAGCAGGCCGGGCCGGGTGAGGTCCGGGCTGGGTCCGCCCCAGGTGTAACGCGCCCGCTCGTTCACCTGCAGCAGCGGCGCCTGGATCTTCCCCTCGGAGGCGAGTTCGGCGGCCAGGCCGTAGCTGAGCACGCCGACCCAGCTGGCCCCGGCCGTGCGGCGGGCGGCTTCGAGGTCGCCGGCGAACTGTGACCATCCCACCAGGGGCAGCGCCGGGTCGGCGACGCCGAGCGAGCCGATCTTGGGTCGCGAGACGTGCGCCAGCGCGAGCACCGCCACCAGCAATCCCAGGATCGGGACCAGCCGCCGGACCAGGCGTCCGGCGGCGCTCGCCGCCGGCCGTTCGGCCCAGATGGCGGCGCAGAGCGCCAGCGGCCCATAGACCGGCACCGGCCAGTGGCCCTGGACGCGGGCATGCAGGCTGTGCAGCAGCAGGTAGCCGAGGAAGGGCAGCGAGGTGGCCAGGGGCAGCAGCGCCGGATGCGGCTCGCCGCGGCGCGCGGCGCCCAGCGCCGCGATGGCGCCCCGCAGGCAATAGTAGGCGATGAACGGATTGAGCAGGACGAATTGGGTCAGCAGGAATTCGGGGAGATAGTTGAAGTCGAAGCCCGCCGGCGCGGCGCGCCCGAACTGCTTGGCGAAGGTGATCCAATCGTGCTGGGCGTTCCACGCGACGTTGACGGAAAACAGCGCCACGGCGACGACGGCGGCGAGCCAGGGCCCGGGACGGGCGAGGTTGCGCCGCTGCCGCGGGTCGAGCAGCATCCAAAGCCCGATGCCCGGCGCGAGGAACAGCGCCGAATATTTCGAGAGCGTCCCGAGGCCCGCCGCCGCCCCTGCGCCGATCCAGGAAACCAGCCGGCCGCCATTGGCGGCGCGCGCCACACACCAGAGCGTCAGGATCCAGAACAGGCCGGCCGGCGCGTCCGGGGTCGCCAGGAAGCCGCCGAGCGCCACGGTCAGGGTGGCGTTGTACCAGACGGCCGCGCGGACTGACGTGGCCGCGCTGGCCCCCAGGGCGAGGGCCAGGTCGCCGAGCAGCCAGGTCCCGGCGCCCACCGCCAGGCTCGGCAGCAGACGGATCCCAAGCGGCGTGTCGCCGGCGATCTTCTCGCCCAGCCAGATCCACCAGGCGATCATCGGCGGGTGGTCGTAGTAGCCCCACTGCAGGTGCTGGGCCCACAGGCGGTAGTAGGCTTCGTCCTCGGTGAGGTGGATGAAGGCGGCCGGCGCGAGGCGCAGGACGACCGCCGCCAGGGCGACGGCGATGAGGGCGAGCGGCGGCCGGACGGCGAGCCGGCTCACCACACCGCCAATGACGTCGTCACATAGTTCCAGACCGCGCCCACCGCGGCGCCTCCGAGGCCGGAGAGCCACCAGATGCCGAGCCGCTCCTGCAGCAGGGCCGCGACCGCGAGGTTGGCGGCCAGGCCCGCGGCGCACAGCAGGCAGAACCGGAGGTAACCGGTCAGCAGCGCCCAGCCGCGCTTGCGCCGGTCGCGATAGGTGACCGCGTTGTTGATCAGGTAATTGGACGTCATCGCCGCGACCGCCGCGATGAACTGGGCGTCCACGAAGCCGCCCAGCGGCATGGTCGCCTTCAGGATGGCGAGGTGCACTCCCACCCCGGTCAAGCCGACCAGGCCGAACATCACGGCCCGCGGCGAGAGCACGTCGCGGCTGAGCTTGGACGCCAGCATGCTGAGGTAATGGGCCACGACTCCGTGGTCTAGCTTGCTTCGGCCGGCCAGGCGCGGCCGGAATTCATAGGGCAGCTCGACGCAGCGCGGCGGCTCCGGCTGCGAGGAGATGATGTCGAACAGGACCTTGAACCCGGTGGGCGACAGCTTCGCGGCGGCGCCGTCGATCAGCTCGCGCCGCACCATGAAGAAGCCGCTGACCGGATCGGTCAGATCGACCGCCAGAGCCCGTCGGCCGAGCCAGTTGGCGAGGCGGCTGCCCCACTGTCGGCGGGCTCCGAGCCCGGCGACGATCCGTGGTCCGGCTTCCAGGTAGCGGCTGGCGATCACGATGTCCGCCGATCCTCCGCGCAGGACCGCCAGCATGTCCGGCAGCAGGCGCTCGTCGTGCTGCATGTCCGCATCGATCACCGCGACAAAGGGCGCGGCGCTGGCCAGCGCCCCTTCGATCACCGCGCCGGCCAGGCCGCGACGCCCCACCCGGCGCAGGCACGACACCCTGGGGTCGGTCGCCGCCAGCTGCTTGGCGATCTTCCACGTCCCGTCGGGGGAATCGTCATCCACGAAGATGACCTGCCACCGGATCCCGGACAGGGCGGCGTCCAGGGCGCGCAGCAGCGGATCGAGGTTGGGCGCCTCGTCGAAGGTCGGAACGACGATGCTCAACTCGACCGCCGTCTGGTCATGGAGAGGCGGCGGCCCGGCGTAGGTGGGTCGGCCCGACGCGCGCCCGGCCTCGGCCCCGGGTACAGTCGTACTTGTCAAATGAGCAGGCCTTTCGGAGTTCGCGCGCGCACCCTATACCTTCGACGACGGCCAGGAGCCGAGTCCTCAAAGGTCGCAGGTCGCGCGGCTTGAGGAGGTAAGCGGTCAGCGTCGTCTGCCGAAGAGGGCCATCGGTCAAGGGTCGGCGCCCGGGCGAAAAAGGGGGCGTGGATGATCAAGGGGCAGAATCGGCCGCGCGCGCCGCGCTCCGCAGTCGGCCTCGTGCTGGCGCTTACGCTCGGGGGCTGCGCCCATCTTGGCGATTGGCGCCATCTCGCCGACCTGCCGGCCCAGGACCTGCCGATGACCGCCCACGGCGCGAAGGTGATCGTGCGGCTGCAATGGCCCGGCGACGACCCGGAGCCGACCGCCCAGCACTACTGCGCGCAGATGGGACGCTGGGCGCAGCTTCGGACCCTGACGAACACCTCCGCCAGCTTCGATTGCGTCGAGGACCCGGCGACTCGGCCGGCCAACCCCGCAGGCGCCGGCCCGCGTTAGGCGGCGCTACGGCAGGAGGTGCAGCACCCACTGCATGATCATGGCGGCGGCGAACAGCAGCCCCAGGGTGCAGGCGAGGCAGACGGCGCCTTCGGCGAGGGTCTTCGGTGGACGCTCGGCGGAATGATCCAGGGCCATCGGCTTCCTCCTTCGCGCCGGCCTGCTCTCGAGGGCTTGCCGTTCACGAGCTTGAGGATGCGCCGATTATCCGGCCGTGGCCAGGGCGCCGATAATCCAAGATACCGATGTTCGATTGTGCAATGCAGCAAAATGGCGATGCGATGGCGTTGAACCGGCGCCAATGCGACCCTATCTCCCGTCGCGACAACCTGCGGCCAGGGGGGCCCATGCCAAGACTGATCGCCCTCAGCGCGGCCGCCGTCCTCGGCGTGCTGGCGCTCGCCGCCTGCGGTCCCAAGGCGCCGGCCGGACCGGATCCGAACGCGCCGGCCGCCGTCGGCATCGTCGTCGTCCGCAGCGAGCCCGTGGCCCTGATGGCCGAGCTGAGCGGCCGGACCTCGGCCTTCCTGGTCTCGGAGGTCCGCCCGCAGGTCGGCGGCGTGATCAAGGCGCGGCTGTTCCACGAAGGCTCCAACGTCCGCGCCGGCCAGCCGCTCTACCAGATCGATCCGGCGACCTATCGCGCCAGCCTCGACAGCGCCACCGCCGGCCTCGCCCAGGTGCAGGCCGTGGCGACCTCCGCCCGACTGAAGGCCGCCCGCTACAAGGACCTGGTGGCGATCAACGCGGTCAGCAAGCAGGACAACGAGGACGCCCAGGCGGCCGCCCAGCAGGCCGCCGCCAACGTGCTGGTCCAGCGCGCGGCGGTCGAGCAGGCGCGGATCAACCTCGGCTACACCCAGGTCTTCGCGCCGATCTCCGGACGTATCGGCAAGTCCTCCGTGACCCCCGGCGCCCTGGTGACGGCCAGCCAGGCCAGCGCGCTGGCGCTCGTCCAGAACCTCGACAAGATCTATGTGGACGTCACCCAGTCGTCCGCCGACCTCCTCAAGCTGCGCCGCGACCTGGCGGCCGGCGACTTCGCCCGGACGAACACCGCGCAGGTGAACCTGATCCTCGAGGACGGCTCGAGCTATCCCCTGGCGGGAACCCTGGCGTTCTCCGACATCACCGTCGATCCCGGCACCGGCTCGGTGGGCCTGCGGGCCGTGTTCCCCAACCCGAACGGCGCCCTGCTGCCGGGGATGTACGTCCGCGCGCGGATCAGCAAGGGGATCGCCGCCGCCGGCATCCTGGCGCCGCAGCCGGCCATCAGCCGCGATCCGAAGGGCCATGCGACGGCCTATGTCGTCGGGGCGGGGAGCAAGGCCGAGCTGCGCCAGCTCACCGTGGCCCAGACGGTGGGCGACAAGTGGCTGGTGACCAGCGGGCTGAAGCCCGGCGACCGGCTGATCGTCGAGGGCCTGCAGAAGGTCCGCCCGGACGCGCCGGTGAAACCCGCCCCGATCGGCGCGGGGCGCTAGGCCCCGGCCATGCTGTCCCGCTTCTTCATCGACCGGCCGATCTTCGCCTGGGTGGTGGCCATCGTCATCATGCTGGCCGGCGCGCTGGCGATCGGGACGCTGCCGATCGCCCAGTACCCCGACATCGCCCTGCCGCAGATCGCGGTGCAGGGCCTCTATCCCGGCGCCTCGGCCAAGACCGTGGAGGACAGCGTCACCCAGGTCATCGAGCAGAAGATGAAGGGCCTGGACGGCCTGGCCTACATCTCCTCGACCAGCGAAAGCACCGGGGTGTCCACCGTCACCCTGACCTTCAAGGGCGGGACCAACGTCGATATCGCCCAGGTGCATGTGCAGAACAAGCTGCAGAGCGCCGTCGCCCTCCTGCCGCAGGAGGTGCAGCAACAGGGCCTGACCGTCGTCAAGTCG
>JAQGIX010000041.1 GCA_028290925.1 Phenylobacterium sp.
CACCTTCTGGAAGCGGCGCTCGAGCGCGGCGTCCTTCTCGATGTACTTGCGGTATTCGTCGAGCGTGGTGGCGCCGACGCAATGCAGCTCTCCGCGCGCCAGCGCGGGCTTGAGCATGTTACCGGCATCCATCGCACCCTCGGCCTTGCCGGCGCCGACCATCGTGTGCATCTCGTCGATGAACAGGATGATCGAGCCCTCGGCCGCGGTCACCTCGTTCAGCACCGCCTTCAGCCGCTCCTCGAACTCGCCGCGGTATTTCGCGCCGGCGATCAGCGAGCCCATGTCGAGGGCCAGCAGCTTCTTGTCCTTCAGGCTTTCCGGGACATCGCCGTTGACGATGCGCAGGGCCAGGCCCTCGACGATAGCGGTCTTGCCGACCCCCGGCTCGCCGATGAGGACGGGGTTGTTCTTGGTGCGCCGCGACAGCACCTGGATGGTGCGGCGGATCTCCTCGTCGCGGCCGATCACCGGATCGAGCTTGTCGTCGCGGGCCGCCTGGGTGAGGTCGCGGGCGTAGCGCTTCAGCGCGTCATAGCCCTCCTCGGCCGAGGCTGAGTCGGCGGTCTTGCCCTTGCGGATCGCCTGGGCGGCGTTTTCCAAAGCCTGGGTGGTGACGCCGGCGGCCTTCAGGGCGGCGGCCGCCTCGCCGCCTTCCTTGGCGACGGCGATCAGCAGGCGCTCGGTGGTGACGAAGGCGTCGCCGGCCTTCTTGGCGCCGTCCTCGGCGTCGGCGAAGACGCGGGCGGTCTCGGGCTTCATGTAGAGCTGGCCGGAGCCGCCTTCGACCTTGGGCATCTTGGCGATGGCGACGTCCACCGCCTTGTCGGCCTCGTCCGGCCGCCCGCCGGCGCTCTGGATCAGGGCGCGCGACAGCCCGTCCTTCTCTTCCAGCAGCACCTTCAGCAGATGTTCGGGCGCGAGCTGCTGGTGGCGACGGGCCAGCGCCAGGCTCTGCGCCGAGCTGATCGCCTGCTTGGCGCGATCGGAATAGATATCGATATTCATCAGGTCCCCTCGGTAGGCGGATCGGCCAAGGTCGCCTTGAACAAGCGCGACCTCCGCCTCCCCCGATGTAGTGTGGCATATCCGTCACACAAGGCCTCAAGGCCCGGCCCCAGCCCATACTATGACGGGCCTGCGAAACTCGCGCGTCCTCCTGGCGATTTAGCTATCCGCCAGGCCCAGCCGGGGGCGGAGGAGCAGGTCATGAAACAGATGGCGGCGCTCGCCCTGGCGGGCGCCACGGGCCTGGCGCTTGCGGCGCCGGCGCACGCGGCGGGATTCTATCTGCAGGAACAGGGGGTCCGCGGGACCGGCCGGGCCTATTCCGGCGAGGTCGCCGACCAAGGGGTGGAGTCGCTCTGGTGGAATCCGGCGGCCATCGCCTCGTCTGGGCGCGAGGCCTATGTGGCCGCCAACGCCGTCTTCGTCGACGGCACGGTGACCAATCGCGGCTCGACCATCACCTACCCGGGGGGCGTAACCTTGCCGGTGGGCGGCGAGGCGGCGGGGTTCAACCCGATCCAGAAGGGCGTCGTGCCGAACTTCGCCATCGCCGTGCCGGTGGCCGGGCGGTTCGCCGTCGGGCTGTCGCTGGCCGCGCCCTTCGACTTCACGACCATCTACCGGCCGAACGCCTGGGCGCGCTACGACGCGCTCAAGTCGCGGTTGAACACCGGCGACCTGCAGCTCACCGGCGCGATGAAGGTGACGGACTGGCTGGACGTGGGCGTGGCGGCCGACGCCGAATACACCGACGCGAACCTGACCAACGCCCTGCCGAACCCGGCGCCGGGCCTGCCCGACGGCATGAGCCAGCTGCGCGGGCACGGCTGGAACTGGGGCTGGACGGCCGGCGCGCAGGCGCATTTCGACCGGCTGACGGTGGGCGCGAGCTACCGCTCGGCGATCACCCACGACCTCAACGGCCGGGTGGTGGTGAGCGGGCTGCTGGGGCCCCTGGCCGGCGCGAACGCCAACCTGCCCGGACGCGCCAGCTTCACCACCCCGTGGATCGCCACCCTGGGCGCGCGGTGGCGGCTGACCGACCAGCTGACCCTCGACGCCCAGGCGCAGCGCCTCGGCTGGAGCGAGTTCGACGCCATCCGGGTGACCACCGCAGGTCCCGCGCAGACCATCGTCCAGGGCTACCGCGACACCACCTCCGGCGGCGTGGGCTTCGACTACGCCGCCAACCCCAGCCTCACCCTGCGCGCCGGGGTGCAGTACGACCCGACGCCCACGCCGGCGGTGGGCCGCACGGCCCGCGTGCCGGACGGCGACCGCTGGCTGTTCGGCGTGGGCGCCACCGCCCAGGTGCGCCGCGGGCTGATGGTGGACGCGGCCCTGACCTACATCAACTTCAAGGACAGCACCGTGAACCACGACACCACCTTCTACGGCGGCACGCCTGTGGCGACGACCACCCAGCTGCGCGGCGTGGTGAAGGGCGAGGGCTATGTGCTGGCCCTGGGGTTGCGCAAGGCGTTCTAGCCGGGCGCGCTAGTTCGGCGGGTTGTTCTTCTCGAGGAAGGCGGTGACCGCCTTCAGCATGGCCAGGCGCGTCTCGCCGCGGGTCAGCCAATGGTCGGTGGAATCCAGCACCAGCAGCTCCACGGGCCGGCCGGCCTCCTTCATGGCGTTGGCCATGATGATGCTCTGCTCGATGGGCACGGTGGTGTCGTCCTTGCCGTGGATCAGCAGCATCGGCACCTTGAGCTTGTCCACATGAAGGGCCGGCGAGGCTTCGATGAGCGTGGGATCGTCGGGCCGGCTCGCGCCCATGAACCGCTCCCAATAGCGTTCGTCGCCACGGCCGTGTTGCTCCTTGGACCAGGCGATCATGCGGCGAAGCTCGCTGACGCCGGCGTAGGAGGCCGCGCAGCGGTAGACGCCGGGATCGAGCGTGGGACCGGCCATGGCGGCGTAGCCCCCGTAGCTCGCGCCCACGATGCACACGCGCCTGGGATCGATGACCCCCTGCCCGGACAGCCAGCGCACCCCGTCGGAGAGGTCGGTCTGCATCTTGCGGCCCCACTGGCCGAAGCCCGCCTTCATGAACGCCCAGCCGAAGCCCGCCGAGCCGCGGTAGTTGACCTGCAGCACGGCATAGCCGCGCGAGGCCATGGCCTGGGACCACCAGTCGAAGCCCGGCTCGTCGCGCGCCGCCGGGCCGCCGTGCGGGAAGACCACCAGCGGCAGGGCCTTGGGCTCGCGGCCGCGTGGCAGGGTGAGGTAGCCGGTGAGCTCCAGGCCGTCGACCGCCTTGAAGCGGATCGGCTTCACCGCGCTGATGTCCTCCGGCTTCAGGGTGTCATACGGACCGCCCAGCCAGGTGGCCTGATGGCTGTCCAGGTCGACGATGGCGTAGTCCGGACCCTCCTCGGCTGAATCCACCATCACCGCGATCTTGCGGCGGTCCTTGGACCAGGAGGCGAGGCTGACCCGCTCCCCCTTGAAGGCGGCGGCCACCCCGTCCCAAATCTTCTGGTCGGCGGGGTCGAAGAACACCACGCGGCTCTCGTCGCCGACCAGGGCGCGGACCCCGATCCAGTTGTGCCGGTCGGGATCGAAGATCGGCTCGGCGTTGGGCGGCAGGTCGAGCGCCGGGCCCCAGGTCCCGTCCCGGGCGACCTCGTGCATGTGGTAGCCGTCGTCCGAGAATTCCTCGACGAGCAGGGTGTGGCCGTCCTTGCCGAGGCCCAGGAGTGCGGGCGGTTCGTGCTCGGCCTCGATCGCCCGGCTCTCGCGCCAGCCGGCGGAGGTCCTGAGCTTCAAGGTCCAGCGGTGGTCGCGGTCGTCATAGGTGGTCTGGGCCACCGGCGCCCCGGAGGAACCCAGCAGCCAGTCCCGGGTCTCCGGGAAGCCTTCCTGAGCCAGGATCGAGGAATCACGGTCGAGGTCGATGCGGTAGATCGAAAGCTCGCCGCCTTCCTTGCCGTACTCGCCGGGGACGAAGACCGCCGGCTTGCCGTCCACCGTGCGGACGATCGGCATCCCCGCCAGGGTCGACATCGCGTAGGTGACGTCGGTCAGCAGCTGCTTCAGCTTGCCTGTCGTCAGATTGTAGTCGAAGGCCAGGAAGTACTCGCGCCTATGGACGCTGACATCGATGTTCTCCGGCACGCCGGTGCGCGACGTCGTGATGATCAGGTGCTCGGGTCCAGCCCATTGGATCAGCCTCACCTTGGCCTGGCCGACCAGCAGCCGGTGGGTCACCTTGTGATCGGCCAGGTGCTGGATGCTCAGCTGGCGGTCCTCGCCGTTGGTGGCGATCACCGCCACATCGGCGCCGTCCGGCGAGAGCACCACCCGCTCGATGGCCGGCAGCTTGCCATAGGCTTCCAGCGGGGCGGCGGCCTGCGCCGCCAGCGGTGAAAACGCGCACGCCCCCGCCAGCGCCACGATGATCTGGGCAACGCCGCGCATGACTCAACTCCCCCAAGAACAGGAGGTAACGTTCGCGCGTCAGGTTACGCGTCGCAAGAGGGTCGGAACGTCGCGCCGGGCCCGGGCCGGCCCTATTGCGGCGGGTTGTGCTTTTCCAGGAAGGCCATGGTGGCCTGCAGCGCCGCTCAGTTGAGCTCGGACGGCTCGGGCGGCTTCGGCGGCAGGGGCGCGACGGGGACGCCGTCCTCGACCAGCTCGCGGACCTCCTTGGGCGAGGCCTGGCCGTAGATGCCGCGGTCCTCGGCGCGGCCCTCGTGGATCGCGCGCGCCTCGGTGGCGAAGGCGTCCCCCACGTCGTCGAAGGTGGCCTCGACGTGGCGGCGGATGCGGCTCAGCGCCTCCATCATCATTTGACCCTTGGCCGGACCTGGCTCGCCGCCGGCCTTCCTCGCGCCGACCACCGCCGGCGCCATGATCTGCTTGCCCACCGCCTTGGAGGCGCAGAACGGGCATTCGAGCTGGCCCTTGGCGGTCTGCGTGTCGAAGTCGGCCGAGGCGCCGAACCAGCCTTCGAACTCGTGGCCGTGCTCGCAGATGAGGGCGTAGCGGATCATCCTCTACGGCCCGGTGAAGGCGCGCGCGTTGGCCAGCGCCGGGATCGCCTTGCGGGCCTTGGCCGCGGCGGTCAGGTCCAGGTCGGCGATCAGCACGCCGGGCTCGTCGTGGTCGAGGGACGCAATCACCTCGCCCCACGGGCCGACGACGATGGAATGGCCCCACGTCCCGCGGCCGTCCTCGTGGAAGCCGCCCTGGGCCGGAGCCAGCACGAAGGCGCCGGTCTCGATGGCGCGGGCCCGCATGAGGATCTCCCAGTGGGCGGCCCCGGTGGGCCGGGTGAAGGCGGCCGGGATGGTCATGACCTCGGCGCCGGCCAGCGCCAGGGCGCGATAGAGGGCCGGGAAGCGCAGGTCGTAGCAGATGGTCAGGCCCAGTTTCGCCTCGCCGGCGTCGGCGGTGACCGCGCGGTCGCCGGGCTCATAGCTTTCGGATTCGCGGGCGACCTCGCCGGTCGGCAGGTCCACGTCGAACATGTGCAGCTTGTCGTAGGTGGCGGTGATCGCGCCTTGCGGATCGATCAGCACCGCGCGGTTGGCGCATTTGCCGTCCTCGCGCTTGACCAGGGCCGAGCCGATCAGGATCCAGACCGAAAGCGCCTTCGCGGCGGCGCGCATGCCCTGGACGAAGGGGTCTTCCTCGAGGCTCTTCAGCGCCGGGAACAGCTTGGCGCGGTCCTTCTGCAGGATGTTCGAGCCCTCAGGCGTGGCGATGAAGGTCGCGCCCTCCGCCGCCGCCTGGCGCACCAGCGGCAGGACGTGGTCGAGCGCCGCGGTCTGGTCCGCGGGCGTGCGGGTCTGGATGAGGCCGACCTTCATGGGCCCAGCATATAGGGCGCCGAGGGGAAAAGCGTGAAGGGCTAGGCCGCCGCCTGGAGCAGGGGGTCGAGCTTGCCGTCGCGCTCGAGGGCCAGCATGTCGTCGCAGCCGCCGATGTGGCGATCGCCGACGAAGATCTGCGGGAAGGTGGCGCGGCCGCCGGCGAGGCGCATCATCTCCTGGCGCTTCTCGGGGTCGAAGGCGGCCTCAATCTCGGTGAACGCAATGCCCTTCTTCTCCAGCAGCGAGACCGCGCGGATGCAGTAGGGGCAATAAGGCTTCGTGTAGATCGTGACTTGGGCCATGGCGCTCTAGCGAAACAACTGTCGTTGAAGCTTCATATGGTGAGTCCCGCCATCTCTTTAACCCGAGCGACGACTGCGACATCGACGCGCGCCGCGCCGGCGGCCTTCAGGGCCCGGGCGCAGCCTTCGGCGGTGGCCCCGGTGGTCATGACGTCGTCGATCAACAGCAGGCGCCGACCGGCCACCAGCCGGCGCCTGCCGGCCGGGACCTCGAAGGCGCCGGCGACATTGCGCTTGCGGCCCGAGCCGGACTTGCCGGCCTGGGTCTCGGTGGCTCGCCTGCGGATCAGGGCGTCGGGCAGGTAGATCAGGTCCTCGCGGCGGGCCAGCGGGCGGGCGATCTCGGCGGCCTGGTTGTAGCGCCGCTTGAGCAGGCGCAGCGGATGCAGCGGCACGGGGACCACGGCGTCGGCCTCGGCGACCAGATCGCGGGCGGCGCGAGCGATCCATAGGGCGAAGAGCGGCCCCAAGTCGGGCCGGTCGGCGTGCTTCAGCTTGAGGATCGGGTCGCGGGCCGCCTCGTCGTAGAGGCACGCGGCGCGGGCGGCCGCGAAGGCGCGCGGCCGGGCCATGCAGGCCACGCAGCGGGCGCCTTCGCCCTGGTCGTATTCGAACGGCGCGCCGCAGCCGTCGCAGACCGGGCCGTCGAGGAAGTGGATGCGGCTCCAGGTCTCGGCCGGCAAGCCGCCGGCGAGCGAGGGCGCGCCGTCCAGGCCGCGCGGCGGGAAGATCAGGTCGAGGCCGGCGCGCCACAGGGCGATCGCCTGAGCGGGCGGTTTCCATCCGGATCGGAAGACGCCATGTTCCGCGCGCAATGTCCGCCCCACCCCGCCTGTTCGATCGAACTCTGCATCGCAAGCGCCTGGACCGGGCGGCGAAGGGCTTTGGCGAGGCTGACTTCCTGCACCGCCGCGCCGCCGCCGACGTGGTCGAGCGCCTGGAGGCGATCATGCGGGACTTCCCCCGCGCGGTCGAGCTTTCGTCGCGCGGCGGGGCGTTTCGCGAGGCGCTGGACGAGAGCGCGGCGAGGGCGCGCGTGGGCCTGCTGGTGGAAGCGGATTTGTCGGCCGCGATGCTGGGCGGCCGGGCCGGGCCGCGGGCCGCGGTGGACGAGGAGCAGCTGCCGTTCGCGGCGGCCAGCCTCGACCTGGTGGTCTCGACGCTCGGGCTGCACTGGACCAACGACGTGGTGGGCGCGCTGATCCAGATCCGCCTGGCGCTGAAACCCGACGGCCTGTTCATCGGGGCCCTGCTGGGCGGGGCGACGCTGAGGGAGCTCCGGCAATCGCTGGTGGCGGCGGAAGCCGAGATCCTCGGCGGAGCGGGATCGCGGGTCTCACCGTTCGCCGACGTATCCGACGCCGCGTCGCTGCTGCAGCGGGCGGGGTTCGCCCTGCCGGTGGCCGACGTGGACCGGGTGAGCGTCAGCTACGAGCACCCCTTGAGGCTGCTGGCGGACCTGCGCCAGATGGGCGAGACGAGCGTGCTCGCCGAACGGCACCCGAAGCCCTTGACGCGAGCCTTGCTGGCGCGGGCCAGCGAGATCTACGCCGAGCGGTTCGCAGACCCCGACGGCCGCGTGCCGGCCACCTTCGAGATCATCACCCTGACCGGCTGGGCGCCGCACGAAAGCCAGCAACAGCCGCTGGCGCCGGGCTCAGCCAAGATGCGGCTGGCCGCGGCGCTGGGGACGGTGGAGCACAAGCTGCCCCGCTGACCTCCTCCGATCGCGGGGAGAGGCGAGTAGAGCTTGGCCGCGCGACAACGCGCCACGGCGGCGCTTGGGCCCTACGTCTCTACGGTTGCGCTTGAGGGACGCTCTCGCCTTGGGGGGCTTGCGTGAAGTTGCAGCTTATTTTCGGCGCCGGCCTGGCCGCCGCCGCTTGCGTGTTCGTGGCCTCGTGCGCCGAGGCGCCCACCAGGCCCGCGGCGCGCACCTACTATTCGCCCGCCGTGCGCGCGACGCCCAGCAACCTGACCGCCGAGGCCAGCGTGTTCGAGGGCTATATGCGCCGGGCGCGGGCCATCGACGCCAGCTTCTCCGGACCCGGCGAGGTGTCCCAGGCCCTGCAGACCGGCGCGAGCCACGAGCCGCGGCAGCTGGAGACCGGGATGATCGCCTATGCGGCGGTGGCCGCCCTGCAGGAATCCCGCTTCGTCGAGGCGCTGAAGGCCAGTCCCAACCGCGGCGAGCTGGCGCGCCGGCTGGCCAACGATCCGGCCGCAGCCCTGGCGCTGCCGGGCGGCGAGGCCGCGGCGGCGCGGGCCTCCGGGGCCCTGATCAGCCAGGGCGAGGCGCTCCAGGAGCAGGGCCTGAAGGTCAAGCGGGCCGCCTATTCGGTG
>JAQGIX010000044.1 GCA_028290925.1 Phenylobacterium sp.
CACCGCCCGCGACGGGCCGTTATCGCCCGCGAGCCGCCGCGCGAAAGCCTCGGCGAGCCCGTCCCGCTCCGGGGCGAAGGCTGGCACGTCGGCGTGGGGCTCGACCGTGACGCCCGCTTCCGAGGCGCGCGCCTTGAGCTCCCGGTCCAGCGCCTGCGCCTGGGCGAAGAAGTCGGCCAGCAGCGCCCGCGGATCGAGCCCCGGCGGGCAGCGCAGGTCGAAGTGGAAGTGGCATTCGCGGGCCAGGATGTTGTGCGCCGTGCCGCCGTGCACCACGCCGATGGTCAGGGTCGCGCCCTTCGGGATGAACGGCGAGGCGGGATCGGCGTCGCGCTCCAGCCGGGCCGCGAGCTCGGCCAGCGCCGCCATCAGCTTCACCGCCTCCATGATCGCCGAGACCCCCTGCTGGGTCTGGCTGGAGTGGGCCTCGCGGCCGGTCACGGTGACGTGGAAGGTGGCGATCCCCTTGTGGCCGCTGACCGCCTCCATGTCGGTGGGTTCGCCGACCACCACCAGCGCCGGGGCCGGCAGCTCGCGGCCGATCACCTCGATCATCGCCGGCGCGCCCAGGCAGCCGATCTCCTCATCGTAGGAGAAAGCCAGGTGCACCGGCTTCTTGGGCCGCGCCGCCACGATCTCCGGCGCGGCGGCCAGGGCCAGCGCCAGGAACCCCTTCATGTCGCAGGTCCCGCGGCCGTAGAGGCGGCCGTCCCGCTCGACCAGCGTGAACGGGTCCGACGACCAGGGCTGGCCGTCCACCGGCACCACATCGGTATGGCCGGAGAGCACGACCCCGCCCTCCACCGCCGGCCCGATGGTGGCGATCAGGTTGGACTTGGTGCCCTCGGCGTTGGGCACGCGGCGGTGGGGGATGGCTAGGCCGTCGAGGTAGGTCTCCACCCATTCGATCAAGGCGAGGTTCGAGCCGCGCGAGGTGGTGTCGAAGCCCACCAGGGTCTTCAGCAGGTCGGCGGCGGTCGTGAAGTCGGGCATCCGACACGGATAGACCCGCGCGGCCATCGCCACTAGGCCTGAACCCCACCCGTCGCCGGAGCCCCGCCACATGACCGATCCGCAGGCGATCCGCATCCGCCAGGCCCGCCGCGAAGACGTCGACGCCATCGTCGCCCTCCTGGCCGACGACGACCTGGGGGCCGGCCGCGAGGTGGTCTCCGATCCGCCGGCCCCGGCCTACCTGGAGGCGTTCGGGAAGATCGCCGCCGACCCGCGCAACCTGCTGGCGGCGGCGGAGGACGCCTCTGGCCGGATCGTCGGCACGCTGCAGCTGACCTTCATTCCCGGCCTCTCCAACCAGGGCGCGGAGTTGGCCCTGCTGCAGGCGGTGCGGATCACCGCCGAGCTGCGCGGCCAGGGCCTGGGCCGGCGGCTGGTCGCCTGGGCGATGGGCGAGGCGCGGCGGCGCGGGTGCCAGGCCATGGAGCTGCTCAGCCACAACTCGCGGGTGGACGCCCAGCGCTTCTACGAACGGCTCGGCTTCGTGAAGAGCCACGTCGGCATGCGCCGCGCGCTCTAGCCCTGCTGGATGCGCCCCGGGCCGGGCAGCACGTCCATCAGCTCGATGCGGAAGATCAGCGCCGCGCCGGGCGGGATCTCGCCGCCGCCGGCGCCCTCGGCGCCGTAGCCCAGCTTCGGCGGCACGTAGAGGATCCATTCGTCGCCCGGACGCATCAGTTGCAGGGCCTCCTGCCAGCCCGGGATCAGGCCCTTCAGCGGCATGGCCGCCGGCTGGCCGCGCTCGTAGGACGAGTCGAAGATCTTCCCGTTGAGCAGCTTGCCCTCGTAGTTGACCTTCACCTCGTCGCCGAGCGCGGGCCGCAGGCCGTTGGCCGGGCCCGAATGCACGACCTTGAACTGCAGCCCGTCGGGCAGGGTGTGCACCGCGGGATCCTTGGCGTTCTGGGCCAGGAAGGCCTGGGCCTCGCCCTGGCCCTTGGCGGCCTGCTGGGCCGGCGACGGCTTCGGATGGCAGGCGGCGAGCGCCAGGGCGGCCACCAGCAAACTCAGGCTCTTACGCATTCTCAGACAGCCCTCGGGGGATAGCCGCTCTCGCGCAGCGCATCCATCACCTCCTGGGCGTGCTGGGCGTCGCGGGTCTCGATCATGATGTCGAACTCGGCGCCCTTGGCCGGCACGTCCAGCGCCAGGCGGTTGTGCGCCACCTCGATGATATTGGCGCCCATCTGGCCGATCACCGCCGAGACGGTGGCCAAGAGGCCCGGCCGGTCGTCGCCGATGATCCGCAGGGAGACCAGCCGCTGGTCGCGCACCAGCTCGCGGGTCAGCACCGAGGCCAGCAGGCGCGTATCGATGTTGCCGCCGGTGATCACGAGGCCGCACTTCTTGCCGCGGAACTTGCGCGGATGGGCCAGCAACGCGGCGAGCGACGCCGCGCCCGCCCCTTCGGCGACGGTCTTCTCCACATTGCAATACAGCGCGATGGCCCGCTCGAAGAACGGCTCCTCGACCAGCATCACCTCGTCGATCAGCGGCCGGGCGATGGCGTAACTCTCCTCGCCCACCTGCTTGACGGCGATGCCCTCGGCGATGGTCGAGGTCCCCAGCGTGGTGGAGGTGTTCACGCCGCGCATCTTGGCGGTGAACGAGGGGAACATCGCCGGCTCCACGCCGACGATGGAGATGTCCTTCTTCAGGTGCTTGGCGGCCGTGGCCATGCCGGCGATCAACCCGCCGCCGCCGATCGGGATGGGCAGGACCTCCAGGTCCGGAACGTCCTCGAGCATCTCCAGGGCCACGGTGCCCTGGCCGGCCATGACGTGCACGTCGTTGAACGGATGGACGAAGGTCAGCTCGCGCTCCTCGCAGAGCTTGAGCGCCGTGGCCGAGGCGTCGTCGTAGCCGTCGCCGTCGATCACCACCTCGGCGCCGTGGGCGCGGGTCTGCTGCACCTTCACGAAGGGCGTGCCGCGCGGCATGACGATGGTCACCGGGATGCCCAGGCGGGCGGCGTGATAGGCGAGGCCCTGGCTGTGGTTGCCGGCCGAGGCGGCGATCACCCCGCGCTTGCGGGCGTTCTCGCCCAGTTGCATGAGCGCGTTCAGCGCGCCGCGCTCCTTGTAGGCCGCGGTGAACTGCAGGTTCTCGAACTTCACCCAGACCTCGGCCCCGGTGATCTCCGACAGCGTCCGCGAATAGCGGCACGGCGTGCGCTCGATGTGGCCCTGCAGCCGGTCGCGGGCCGCAAGGATGTCGTCGAAGGAAAGGGTCATGGAATGCCGGGGGGTCGCGCGAAAGGCGGGCAACCTAACGGCGGCGGCTCACTCCGGCAATGTCCGCGTGTGTGCAACTGCGAAGAGACGCTTCCGGGGGCTTCGGGAGAAGGGTTCAGAGCAAGTCGTCCCGCCCCTTGGCCTTGAGCATCTCGACCAGCGCCTTCACCGCCGCCGGATCGTCGCGGGCGGCGACCAGCACCACGCCGTTCTCGACGATCACCACCAGGTTCTCGACCCCGGCCAGGGCCACGGTCGGGCCATCGGTGCGCACCAGGCAACCGGTGGAGCCCGCCGTCACCACGTCGCCCTCCAGGGCATTGTCGGCTTGCGCCAGCTCCCAGAGGGCCCGCCAGGCGCCCACGTCGCTCCAGCCCAGGTCGCAGGTCACCACCACCGCCTTGTCGGTCTTCTCGAACACCGCGTAGTCCACCGAGATGGCCGGCGACCCGAGGAAGCTCTCGCCGAGCCTTAAGAGCCCGCCGGAACGCGCCGCTTCGGCCACGGCGGCCTCGGCGGCGGCCGCCACCTCCGGCGCCAGCCGCCGCGCCTCCGCCAGGAACGCCTTGGCCTGGAACAGGAAGATGCCGGCGTTCCAGCTGTAGGCCGGGTCGGCGACGAACCGCTCGGCGGTCGCGGCGTCGGGCTTCTCCACGAAGGCCTCCACCGGCCGCACCGGGCCGGCGCCGGCCCCCGCGCGGATATAGCCGTAGCCGGTCTCCGCCCGGTCAGGCTTGAGGCCGAAGACCACCAGCGATCCGGCCTCCGCGGCCGCGCGGCCGGCCTCGATGGCGGCGCGGTAGGCGTCCGGGTCCTTGATGATGTGGTCGGCGGGGGCCAGCAGGACGAGGCCGTCGGGATCGTCCGCCGCCACCAGCGCCGCGGCGGCCACAGCACAGGCCGCCGTGTTGCGGCCGACCGGCTCCAGCACGATCAGTGGCCGGGCGCCCACCTCCGCCAGCTGCCGGACGGCGATCGCCGCATGCGCGGCGTTGCAGACCACGATCGGCGCCGCGAAGCCCGGGCCCTCGGTCCTGAGCGCCGTCTCCTGGATCAGCGTGCGGGCGGACCCCAGCCGATGGAACTGCTTCGGATTGCCGACCCGGCTCACCGGCCAGAGCCTCGTGCCCGCGCCCCCGGACATGATGACGGGCGTGATCTTCGCCATGGGGAGGTCTTAGCCGGGCGGATCGAACTCCGCCACCAGATGCCCGGGCGCCACCTCGCGCAGCTCGGGCGCCAGGATCGGCGCGTTGGGGTCGGCCGGCAGGCGCGAGGGCAGGAAGCGGAGCGCGCTGCGGGGGTCCATGGGGCTGGGCGGCTCGCCCACCAGCTTCAGCCGCTTGCGCGTGCGCTCGACCTTGGGATCGGGGATCGGCGCGGCCGACAGCAGGGCCTTGGTGTAGGGGTGCCGGGCCTCCGCGTAGAGGCGCTCGCGGTCGGCCTGCTCGACCACCCGGCCGAGATACATCACCAGCACCCGGTGGCTGATCTCGCGCACCACCGCCAGGTCGTGGCTGATGAAGATCATCGAGAGGCCCATGTCCTTCTGCAGGTTGATCAGCAGGTCGATGATCTGGGCGCGGATCGAGACGTCGAGGGCCGAGACCGCTTCGTCGCAGATCACCAGCCGGGGCCGCAGGATCATCGCCCGGGCGATGCCCACCCGCTGGTTCTGGCCGCCCGACAGCTCGTGGGGGTAGCGGTTGATCAGGCCCTGGTCGAGCTCGACCCGGTCCATCATGGCGCGGACCTCCGCCTCGCGCGCGGCGTGATCGAGGTCGGGGCGGAACACCCCCAGCGGCTCGGCGATCGACGAGCCGACGGTCATGCGCGGATCAAGACTCGCCAGCGGGTCCTGGAAGACGATCTGCAGGTCCTTTCGTGCAGCCCGCATCTCCTCTTGCTCGGAATGGGTGATGTCGCGGCCGAGCAAGGTCACCGCCCCGCCGGTGGCCGGGATCAGGTTCAGGATCGCCCGCGCCAGGGTCGACTTGCCCGAGCCGCTCTCGCCGACGATCCCCAGGGTCTCGCCCTGCCGCACCTGGAAGGAGACGCCATCCACTGCGCGCAGGTTGCGGGTCTTGCCGAAGATGCCCTCGGCGATCGGGAACCAGACCTTCACGTCCTCGCCGGCCACCACCACCGGCGCATCGGGCGCCACCGGCGAGAGGGTCGGCCGACCGCCGCGGTCCGGCCGATCGAGGCGCGGGATCGCCGCCAGCAGGGCGCGCGTGTAGTCGGTCTTGGGGTGCTCGAAGATCGCCTCGGCCGCGCCTTCCTCCACATAGGCGCCGTCCTTCATCACGCAGACCCGGTCGGCGAGCCTGGCGATCACGCCCATGTCGTGGGTGATCAGCACCATGGCCGTGCCGGTCTCCCGCTGCAGCTCGGCCATCAGGTCGAGGATCTCGGCCTGCACGGTCACGTCCAGCGCCGTGGTCGGCTCGTCAGCGATCAGCAGCTCTGGCCCCACCGCCATGGCCGCGGCGATCATCACCCGCTGGCGCATCCCGCCGGAGAGCTCGTGCGGATACTGGCGCAGCCGCCGCGCGGCGTCCGGGATGCGCACCTTGTCCAGCCATTCGCGGGCCCGCCGCTGGGCGTCGCCGTGGCTGAGCCCCAGGTGCTGGCGCAGCGGCTCGGCGATCTGCTCGCCGATCCGCACGTGCGGGGTGAGCGCGGTCAGCGGGTCCTGGAAGATCATGGTCATCTTCGAGCCGCGGATGCGGTTGAGCTGGCGGGGCGTCAGCCCCAGCAGCTCCTGGCCCTGGAACTTCGCCGACCCGGACGCCCGGCCGTTCTGGGCCAGGAGGCCCATGACCGCCATGAAGGTCTGGCTCTTGCCCGAGCCGCTCTCGCCCACCACGCCCAGGGTCGCGCCCCGCGGAATGGTCAGCGACACCCCACGCACCGCGCGCACCTCCCCGTCGTAGGTGTCGAAGTCGACCTTCAGGTCATCGAGGGTGAGGACGGCGGGCGGTGAGCCGGTCATTGCCGCGAGCTAGACACGGAATCGGGCTTTTTCAAATCGCCTCGCCGGCCCGCGCGGCTATAGTCGCAGCTGTGCCCCCAAGCCCCTCTGATAGCTCCCCGGATAGCCAGCCGCGCCCCGCGCTGTTCCTCGACCGCGACGGGGTGCTGAACGAGGACCGCGGCTATGTCTCCCGCTGGGAGGACTTCGCCTGGGTGCCGGGGGCCCGCGAGGCCGTGGCGGCCTTCAACCGGGCCGGCTGGCTGGTGATCGTGGTGACCAACCAGTCGGGCGTCGGCCGCGGCTATTACACCGAAGCCGACATGCACGCCCTGCACGCCCGCATGGGCGAGGAGCTGGCCCGCGCCGGCGGCCACATCGACGCCTTCTACTTCGCCCCGCACCACCCGGAGGCCCCTGTCGAGAGCTACCGCCACCCCGACCCGCCGGACCGCAAGCCCAACCCCGGCATGATCCTGCGGGCGCTCGCCGAATGGCCCATCGATCGCCAGCGCTCGGTGCTGGTCGGCGACAAGACCTCCGACATGGAAGCCGCCACCCGCGCCGGCATCCGCGGCCTGCTGTTCCAGGGCGGCGACCTGAAGCGGTTCCTGTTGGACGAGGCCGTGTTGCTGGCCTGATCTGCTCCTTACCCCGCTCGCGGGGTGAGCAGGACCTAGCGCCCCTCCATCTGCTGCAGCATCCGCTCCAGCGTCGAAAGCTCGTCCGCCTCGCCCGGCGGCTTGTCCCAGCGGATGCGGCTGATTCGCGGGAAGCGCATGGCGACGCCGGACTTGTGGCGGCCCGAGCGCTGCAGCCCCTCGAAGGCCACCTCGAACACCAGGCCGTGGTGCGGCTCGGCGCGCACCGAGCGGACCGGCCCGAACCGCTCCACCGTGTGGTCGCGGACATATTTGTCGATCTGCTTCAGCTCTTCGTCGGTGAAGCCGAAATAGGCCTTGCCCACCGGCGTCAGGGCGCGGCGGCCATCCTCGCCCTCGGTCCACACCCCGAAGGTGTAGTCGGAATAGAAGCTCGACCGCTTCCCATGCCCGCGCTGGGCGTACATCAAGACCGCGTCGATCCGGAACGGGTCGCGCTTCCACTTGAACC
>JAQGIX010000047.1 GCA_028290925.1 Phenylobacterium sp.
CCGATGGCCAGGAAGGCGACGTCGTGATCGGGCAGCCGCTCGGCGGGCGGCGGCCGGCCGTCGAGATAGTAGAGGGTCAGCTCGGTGTCGGAGCCCTCCAGCAGGAAATCAAGCGGCGTGTTGGCCATCAGGTCGCCCGGCGCCATGAAGGCCAGGATGCGCAGGCCCCCGCCCGCGCCGTGGACGGTGCGGTAGCAGGGCTGGCGGGCGATGGCCTGGCCCTGCAGCTCCATGGCCTTCTCGGTCTGGCCGCTCATCTGCAGCAGGGTGGACACGTCGAGCAGCGCGCCGGGATCGCCCGGGTCGCTGGCCAGGCGCGCCATGAGCCCGTCCCAGACCACCGCCAGCTCGTCCTGCACCTGGATCAGCCGCATCAGCCTGGCGACGCCGAGGGTGGCGGCGGGCGTGGCGATGTCCGGCGCGAATTCGGGAACGGGGACTGCAGTCACGCGACGCGCCTTTGCGATGAGGTTCGGCCAAGCGCCAGGACCGAGGCGACCAGGGTCTCGATGTCGCGCCGCTCGGTGCGGTGGTTGACGATGGCCGCCCGGATGGCGGTCTTGCCATCCAGGCGGGTGAGCGAGGGCGCCACCTGGCCGGCGATCTGCAGGTCGGCGACGATCTCGGCGTTGAGCCCGTCGGCGTCGGCACTGCGGTAGCGGAAGCAGACGATGTTGAGGGCCACGGGCGCCAGCAGCTCCAGCTCCGGCTCGGCGACGACCAGGGCCGCGAGCTCTTGGGCCAGCTCGCAGGTCTGGAGGGCGACCCGGCCGAGCGCCTCGGCGCCATAGGTCTTGATCGTGAACCAGGTCTTCAGCGCGCGGAACCCCCGCGACAGGTCCGGGCCGTAGTCGCAGGGCCACCAGTCGCCCCCGGCCAGGCCCCGCTCGGCGCGGGTCAGATAGGCCGCCTCGCTGGCGAAGGTGCGGCGATGCAGCTCGCCGTCCCGGACCAGCAGGAAGCCGGCGTCGTAGGGCGTCTGGCCCCACTTGTGCCAATCGAAGGCGATGGAATCGGCGCGTTCCAGGCCCTTGAACTTGGGGGCCAGGGTGGGCGCGAGCACGCCCAGCGCGCCCAGCGCGCCGTCGACGTGGAAGTACAGGTCCTCGGCGGCCGCCAGATCGGCCAGGGCGTCGAGATCGTCGATCGCGCCCACGTCCACGGTGCCGGCCGTGCCGATCAGCAGGAAGGGGCGCAAGCCCGCGGCGCGATCGGCGGCGACGGCGGCGGCGAGCACGTCGAGGCGGATCTGGCCGGCCGCGTCGGTGGGGACCAGCCGCAGCTGGCCGGCGCCCAGGCCCGCCATGTCCATGGCCCGGCCGACGCAGCCGTGCACGGCGCGCGAGGCGTAGGCGATCAGCGGCGCGCCAGCGAGGCCAGCGGCGCGCACGCCCGGCCCGAGCGCCCGCAGCCGGGCGATCAGCACGGCCATGAAATTGGCCTGCGAGGCGCCGGTGACGAACAGCCCGGACGCCTCGGCGGGGAAGCCGAACATCTCGCGGGTCCAGGCGAGCACCTGCTGCTCGACCTCCAGGGCCATGTGGTCACGCCCGCCGAGGTTGGCGTTGAGGCCGGCGGCGAGCATCTCGCCCATCAGGCCCGCGACCGTGCCGCCGCCCTGCACCCAGCCCATGAAGCCGGGATGGGCATTGCCGCTGGAATAGGGAAGGATCGCCTCGAGGAAGGTCTGGCCGACCGCCTCGAGCGACGCGGCGCCCTGCGGCAGCGGCTCGCGGAACCGGACCCGCAGCGCCTCCGGCGGCGCGCGCCACAGGGGCTGATCGCGCAGGGTTTCGAGGTGATGCAGGATGGCGTCCATCATCCCATGACCCTGGTCTCGGGCGTCGGACCAGTCGTCAGGGTCGAGGTTCACGGCAAGCCATCCACGCGCAGGCGCGCGAATCGCCGGCGCCTCGGCGGCGATTAGGGTGGGGCGAGGCTTAGGTCTTGGTTAACGCGTCCAGCCACGGTTGCATCGCTGAGCTGCACAACTCGCTACGGCAAATGCCTTAAGATGGTGCGCCGTTGGCGAGCCGGTCGCGGAAGACCGCGGCGAGGCCTGCCGTGCCGGTCGCCTGGCGGATGGGGCTCCTGCGGGACCAGTTCGTCGCCTAGCCGCGGATCGCCTGGTCCAGGCACACGGCCAGCGAGACGCAGGCCGCGGAGGTGAGGGCCGTGGAGAGCTTGGGGTAGCGGGCCGGGACGTCCGGCCCCTGGTGGTCGAACAGCCATTGCAGCAGGAACGCCGCGATGACGCCGGCCAGGATCCAGCTGTCCGGGGCGCGGTGCCGGGCGAGCAGCAGCAGCCAGGCCGCGATCCCCGAGAACACCGAGATCACCAGCCTGGGCCAGCGCGGCGCGACCCGACCGGTCTCCATCCCCCAGCGCACGCCGCCCAGGAAGGACATCACGATCGCCGACCAGGTGAGGATGATGGTCAGCGCCGGACGGGCCAGCTCGGGCGGTCCATAGGCGTAGGCGATGGCGGAGATCGGGAACGGCGCCAGCGCCAGGCCGGCGATGGTCCAGAGCGCAACCGGCGGCGCTTCGTTGCGCGGGACGACCTCAGCCTCGTCCATCAGCATTCAGTCCCTCCGAAGCACGGACGAGGCCGCCCAACCGGCCGCCAGTGCGAAGGCCATCGCAGCTAGACCGTAGGACCATGGCCTGCGATGCGCCCAAAGGTAAAGGGCGCGCTCGACGCCCACCTGCTTGACGGTGAGGGTGCGGACCCTCTCCGAAACCGGCTGGCCGCCCTGGAACAGCAGGATTCGCGCCTCGTAGGTTCCGATCGGGGCCTCGGCCGGCAGGGCGATCTCGGCGCGGAACAGGCCGCGGTCCACGAAGCGGACGCCGTGGTCGTCCTCGGCGTAGAGGCCCTCGCGCGCCTTGAGGCGCACCACGGCGCGGCGCCAGTCGAGATAGTCGGCGCCCAGGGCGCTGACCACCACGTCGCGGACCCCGTAGCGGGTCTCCGTCCGCTGCTCGGCCGGGGCGTGCATCGGCAGATGGTCGACCCCGGCCCCCAGGCGGCGCAGCGTCCCGAAGCGGGCGATGTCGTCGAGCGGCCGGGTGGAGGCGGCGATGTAGAAGCCCGGCGCGCCCTGGAAGACCACGGGGCGGCTGTTGAGCCACAGGCCCGCGACGCGCACCTTGCGGGCGATGCGCACCGGCTGCTCGGGGCCGCGCACCAGCACCACCACGTCGCTGCGGCGGTCCAGCGGGTCGAACACCGCGCCGTAGAGCACCAGCCGCGCGCCGCGGAAATCGGAGGAGACGTGGACGTTGGTCTCGGTGAGCGCCGCCGAGATCAGGGCCGGCGGCGGGGCGGCGGCCGGCGTCATCCGCCCATCCCCGACATCAGCACGAAGGGCTCGCGGGGCGTGAGGAACAGGCCGGCGCCCATGCGCAGGCCGACCGCCAGCACGATCAGGGCGAGGACGGCGCGCAGTTCCTCCGCCCGGAACCGCGAGGAGGCGCGCGCCCCCACCTGGGCGCCCAACACCCCGCCCACCAGCAGCAGGGCCGCCAGCACGATGTCCACCGCCTGGTTGCGCCCGGCCTGCAGGACGCCGGTGATGGCGGTGGTGATGATGATCTGGAACAGGCTGGTGCCCACCACCACGGCGGCCGGCATGCGCAGCACATAGATCATGGCCGGGACCAGGATGAAGCCGCCGCCGACCCCCATGATGGCGGTCAGCACGCCGACGAAGGCCCCCAGCAACAGCGGCGGCAGGACGCTGATGTAGAGCCGCGAGCGCGGGAACCGCAGCTTCAACGGCAGGCCGTAGAGCCACGGCGGGCGACGGTCGCGGCGGGGCGGCGGCGGCCGGCCGCTGCGCCGGCGCAGGATGGTGCGCAGGGATTCCAGCAGCATCAGCCCGCCGATGACGCCCAAGAAGATCAGGTAGGAGAGCGCCACCACCAGGTCCGCCTGGCCGAGCAGCCGCAGCCAGCGGAAGATCTCCACGCCGGCGATGGAGCCGATCGCCCCGCCCGCCGCGAGCACCCCGCCCATGCGGAAGTCGACCGCCCGGCGTCGCCCGTAGGCGAAGACGCTGGACATGGAGGAGGCCGCCACATGGTTGGAGAGGCTGCCCACCGCCACCGCCGGCGGGATGCCGAGGAACACCAGCATCGGGGTCATCAGGAAACCGCCGCCGATGCCGAACAGGCCGGAGATGAAGCCCACCAGCGCGCCCAGCGCCACCAGGATGGGCGCGTTCACCGACACCTCGGCGATGGGCAGGTAGATGTCCAAGGGGTTCAGGCCCTCATGCTGGCCCAGGGACCCCAGGCTAGCGCGTAAACACCGAAAGCTGCGAGACGGTGTTGGGATCGAGCGAGCCGGTGGCCGGCAGGCCGTGATCGTGCTGGTAGGTCTGGACCGCCACCTTCAGCTGGGCCGAGGGGGCGCCGTTGGCGGGTCCCGCATAGTAGCCGAGCCGGCTGAGGATGCGCTGCACCGCGGTGACGGTGACGCTGCCGGCCGCCGAGGCCTGGGCGGCGATCTCGGTGCGGGGCCGGTAGGCCTGGGCGGCCTTGTCGGCGGCGGCCAGCGCGCCGGGCGAGAGCTTGGGCTCCAGCTCGACGGCGTTGGCGCGGGCCTGGGCGTCGCCGCCGGCCGCCGCGATGGCGAACCACTTGTAGGCCTCGGCGAAGTCGCGACCGACGCCCGAGCCGGACTCGTAGAGCAGGCCGAGGTTGTACTGGCTGTCCACCACGCCGGCCTCGGCCGCCTTGCGGAACCACTTGGCGGCCGCGGTGAGATCCTGCGGGCCGCTCTCGCCGCGGAAGTAGTAGAGGGCGAGGTTGTGCATGGCCGAGCGGTCGCCGCCGTCGGCGGCGCGGGCAGTCCACTTGCGGGCTTCGGCGGGGCTCTTCACCACGCCGGAGACGCCGGTCTCATAGAGCTTGGCGAGATAGAACTGGGCCGGCGCGTAGCCGTCCTCG
>JAQGIX010000054.1 GCA_028290925.1 Phenylobacterium sp.
GAGCTTCACCTTGTGCAGCCGATTAACGACTCGCATGTTAATGCTGCGATGCACAAATATGGGGCCGACATGCTCTACACGATGTACGAAGCTGGCTTCTACGCCGCGCAGCCCTGGCGGATGGCGGCGCTCGCCGCCCGCGACTTCTGGTCCTCGCCGCTCAATCCGGCCCGCGACAGCGATTTCGCCCGCAGCCTCTATGCGGCCTCGGACACCTTCGCGAACCTCACCCGCCGCTATGGCAAGCCGGCCTGGGGCATCGACAGCGTCGAGATCGACGGCAAGCCGGTTCGCGTGCAGGCGCAAGAGGTGTGGTCCAGCCCCTGGGTGAAGCTCATGCACTTCGCCCGCAACGCCGACGATCTGGCGGCGGCGGGCCACAAGGCGCCCGAGCCCAAGGTGCTGATCGTGGCCCCGCTCTCCGGCCACTACGCCACCCTGCTGCGGGGCACGGTGCAGACCTTCCTGCAGGACCACGACGTCTACGTCAGCGACTGGGTCAACGCCCGCGAGGTCCCGCTGGCGGCCGGCAAGTTCGACTTCTACGACTACATCGACCACGTCCGCGACATGCTGAAGCAGCTCGGCAAGCGCCCGCATGTGGTCGCGGTCTGCCAGCCCGGCCCGGCCGTGCTGGCCGCCGCCAGCCTGATGAGCGAGGACAAGGACAAGAGCCGGCCCGCCTCGATGACCATCATGGGCTCGCCGATCGACGCCCGGCTGTCGCCCACCGTCACCAACAAGCTGGCGGAGGAACGGCCCTTCGCCTGGTTCGAATCCAACATGATCTACGCCGTGCCGCCGCCGCATCCCGGCGTCGGGCGCCGGGTCTATCCGGGCTTCGTCCAGCTGGCCGCCTTCATGTCCATGAACCTCGAGCGCCACCAGGAAGCGCACCGCCAGTACATGCTGCACATGATGGAGGGCGACGGCGATTCCGCCGACAAGCACCTGGAATTCTACGACGAGTACCTCTCGGTGCTCGACCTCACCGAGGAATTCTACCTGCAGACCGTCGACGTGGTCTTCCAGCGCTACCTGCTGCCGAAGGGCGAGCTGGTGCACGGCGGCCGCAAGGTGCGCCCCGAGCGGATCACCGACATCGGCCTGCTGACGGTCGAGGGCGAGAACGACGACATCTCCGGCATCGGCCAGACCCGGGCCGCCCACCGCCTGTGCCTCAGCCTGCCGCCGGAGCTGAAGGAGGACTATGTGCAGCCGCACGTGGGCCACTACGGGGTGTTCAACGGCGCCCGCTTCCAGAACGAGATCTACCCGCGGGTGCGTGAGTTCATCCGCCGCACCGACCCAAGCTTCGACACGACTCGGGCGTGACCCTACATTGAGGGCCGCATGTCCCCGTTCGGCCGCCCCCTGGTCGACGGCGATCGACTGGAAGTGGCCGGCGCCGTCGTCACCCTGAAGATCAACCACCGGGCCCGGCGGGTGTCGCTGCGGCTCGACCGCACGCGCCGGCAGATCGTCGCCACCGCCCCCTCCGCCCGCCGGCTGCCCGAGGCCGCCGCCTTCGCCCGCGAGCGGGCCGGCTGGATCGCCGAGCGCCTGGCCGAGCTGCCGGCCTCCGAGCCGATCGCCCCGGGCATGGTGCTGCGGCTGTTCGGCGAGCCCGTGCTCCTGCAGCCGGGATCCGGCCGCGCCCGCTGGCTGGAGGCCGACGCCGATCAGCCGCACCGCATCGCCGCCATGGGCGAGGGCGAAGGCTACGCCCGGGCGGTGATGCTGATGATCAGGAAGCGGGCGCTCGCGGTGTTCACCGCGCGGACCGCCGACTACGCCGCCCGGCTCGGCGCGCCCATGCCGCGGGTGGCGATCATGGACGCCAAGGCCCGCTGGGGCTCCTGCCGGCCCGCCCGGCGGGGCGACGGCGGATCGATCCGCTATTCCTGGCGCCTGGCGCTGGCCCCCTTCGCGGTGGCCGACTACGTGGCCGCCCACGAGTGCGCCCACCTGCTGGAGCTCAACCACGGCCCGCGGTTCTGGGGCCACGTGAAGGCCCTGGTCGGCGACGAACGCCCGCACCGGGCGTGGCTGCGCGCCGAGGGCGCCAGGCTGCACGCGTTCGGCAGCTGACTCCTGCGGGGCGGTCGCCGCCCCCTCCGTCACCCGCTCTTCGCCGGGTGACGCCTCCCCCGTAAACGGGGGCGGCAAGGGATTAGTACGGCGGCGTATTGGGATCCGTCTGCGGCTGTTGCGGCGCGGGCTGGTCGGGCGGGCGGATCAGCTGCTGGGCCCCGTTGATCACGTCGCTGATCAGGTTGGAGGGCGCCGGCGCGGGCGGCTGGCTGGCGGGGATCGGCTCGACCTTCAGCCGCGGCAGGGCGGCGGTCATGTAGTCGTGCCAGATGCCGGCCGGCGCCGCGCCGCCGGTGACCTTCTTCATGGGGGTGTTGTCGTCCTTGCCGACCCAGACGGCGGTGACGAAGCCGCCGGTGTAGCCGATGAACCAGGCGTCGCGGTAATCGCTGGTGGTGCCGGTCTTGCCGGCCAGGTCGTAGCCGGGCACCGCGGCCCGCGTGCCGGTGCCCGAGGCGATCACCTGGCGCATCATGCGGATCATGTAGGCCAGCGCCGGCTGGCCGATCACCGCCCGGCGATCGGCGCCGCCCACCCCATGGTCGTAGAGCACCCGGCCCGAGGCCGTGCGGATGCGCTCGATGGCGTAGGCCTTGGCGTAGAAGCCGCCGTTGGAGAACGGGTCGTAGGCCTGGGCCATCTCCAGCGGGCTCACCTCCACCGCGCCCAGCGCCATGGAGGGGTCGAGCTGGATCGGCGAGGTGATGCCGAGCCGGCGCGCGGTCTGCGCCACGTTGGAGGTGCCGACCTCGTTGGCCAGGCGTGCGGCCACCGTGTTGATGGATTCCTTCAGCGCCACCTCGAGGGTGATCGGGCCCAGGTACTTGCCGGTGTAGTTGCGGGGCTGCCAGTTGCCGATGGTCACCGGCTCGTCGGTGACCGGCGTGTCGGGGGTGCGGCCGGCCTCCATGGCGGTCAGGTAGACGAAGGGCTTGAAGGCCGAGCCCGCCTGGCGCCGGGCCATGGTCACCCGGTCGAACTGGCTCTGCAGGTAGTTGGCGCCGCCCACGTAGGCGCGGATGCGGCCCTCGCCGTCCAGCGAGACCAGCGCCGCCTGCTGCACGCCCTGCGGCGCGGCGGCGGCGACCCCCTTCTGCAGCGCGCCCTCGGCGGCGGCCTGCAAGGGCAGGTCGAGGGTGGTCTCCACCACAAGGTCCTCGGTGGGTTCGCCCACCAGCTGGCGGACCTGGTCGTCCAGCCAGTCGGTGAAGTACTGCGCCCGCTGGTTGGCCAGCACCGGATTGACCCGCACCTTCTGCAGGAAGGCCTCGTCGCGCTGCTGCGGGGTGATGGCGTGGATGCGGACCATCTCGTCGAGCACGATGGTGGCGCGGCGCGCCGCCCGATCGGTGGCGGCCACCGGCGAATAGCGCGAGGGCCCCTTCATCATCCCGGCCAGCAGGGAGGCCTCGCCCAGCGTCAGCTGCGAGGCGGGCTTGCCGAAATAGCGCTGCGAGGCGGCCTCGATCCCATAGGCGCCGGCCCCGAAGTAGACCCGGTTCAGATAGAGTTCGAGGATCTGCTTCTTGGAGAACTTGGCTTCCAGCCACACCGCCAGGATCAGCTCCTGGATCTTGCGCCGGTAGGTCTGGCTGGGCGTCAGGAACAGGTTCCGCGCCAGCTGCTGGGTGATGGTCGAGCCGCCGCGCAGGGGACCGCCCTTGTGCACGGCGTTGTAGCCCACGCTGCGGGCGATGCCCCAGGGGTTGAAGCCGAAGTGGTAGTAGAACCAGCGGTCCTCGATGGCGATGAACGCCTTGGGCACGTAGGGCGGCAGCTTGTCGAGATCGACCGGCGGGGCGTACTGGCTGCCGCGCACCGAGACCAGGCCGCCGGAGCGGTCCAGGTAGGAGACCGAGGGCTGGCGCTTCACCTCATAGAGCTTGGAGGTGTCGGGCAGGTCGACGGCGAACACCGCGAAGAACGCCACCAGGAAGATCAGCGCCCAGACGCCGAGCACCAGGGTCCAATAGATCACCGCCTGGAGAGGTGAGCGCCCGGAGCGTGGGGCGCGCGGACCGCGACCGCCTGGTCCCGGCGACTGCGCGTTGGCCATGTGGTCCGTCGTCCTGTCGTCTGTTGAGCCGCCCCGACCCAGAGCCGTCCCTTACCGCACCGGACGAATGCGCGCGACAAGATTGACGGGGCATGAACGCGCAGGCCTGGCCGATTCCACGCCTATTCAACGATGAACAATGGTCGTGCGAATTTTGCAGTTGCTCACGATCTTAACACTGTTATCTTAGCGGTGCTCAGTTCGTTGTGCGTCGCTGGTGGGGATACCGGCGGCGATCCCCGCGGCGGACTGGGTCGCTGCCCGTCTTGAGCAACGTCATCTCCTCGAACCCGCTGGAGGGCTCCCTATGAAGCTCCATACCTTTGCGGCCGCCTGCGCGGCCGTCGTTTCCCTGTCCGCCACTGCCGCCCTGGCCGCCGAACCGGTGACCGTGAAGCTGCAGTCGCCGGTCGCCCAACCGGTGAAGTTCATCGCCGGCGGCGCGATCTTCAACTGCGAAGCCGACACCTGCGTCGCCGGCGCGACCACCTCCAACACCTTCGGCTCCGACACCTGCAAGACGGTCGCGGCCAAGGTCGGCGCCATCGCGGCCTTCCAAGGCCGCAGGAGCCTGGACGAGGCCCGCCTCGCCCAGTGCAACACCGCCGCGGCGGCCAGCAGCACGGCGCTCGCCAAGCGCTAGGTCTTCAAGGCTCTCCCCAGCGGCTGACCATCGACCGCTGCACCTCGAAAAGGGCGCCGGGCATCCCGGCGCCCTTCCTTTATCGAACCGCGGCCCGGAGCGGCTCAGGCGCCGAAGATCCAGCCGGGCGGCAGGGTCGAGGTTTGCACGCCGACCAGGAGCATCTCATCGCCATTGCCCAGGTCGATGACCGTGTCGGCGCCCATCTGGCTGACCATGTAGTGCGTGCCGGGATCGACCTGGATGTGGTCGCCCTTGGCGGCGCTGAAGCCGATCACCTTGTCCATCCCCGCCCCTGAGAAGGTGTGGAAGGTGTCGGGACCGGAGCCGCCCTGCATGGTGTCGTTGCCGCGGTCGCCGGAGATCCATTCGGCGCCCGAGCCGGCGGTGATCGAATCGTCGCCCTGGCCGCCGCGCAGGATGTCGCCCCCAGTGCCGCCCGTCAGGGTGTCGTCGCCGAGGTTGCCGTAGACGATGTTGCCCGCGCCGTGCGCGCTGATCAGGTCATTGCCTTGGCCGCCCACCAGCCAGTCGCCGACGCCGGAGCGGCCGACGATGGTGTCGTCGCCCTGGTTGCCGTTGATGTCGTTGAACCCGGCGCCGCCCGCGATGGAGTCGTTGCCCGCCCCGCCGCGCAGATAGTTGCTTCCGTCCAGGCCGGTGAGGGTGTCGTTGTCCGCCCCGCCCATCAGGGTCGCGCCGCCGGACGCGCCGGTGAGCGACTGGCCGCCCGTGCCGGTCGAGGTCCCCGCGGCGGCCGGGTCGTAGATGAAGCTCACCTGGGTGGCGTCGCTGACCACGCCGTCCGGGCTCTTGAGGTGGGCGAACACCTGGTACGAGCCGGCGCCCAAGGTTTGCACCGGCACGTCGACGTAGCCGCGCGCCACGTCCGCCGCGGTCACCGCCGTCCCGCCCAGTTCCTTCGGGTCGTCCGCGCCGCCGGCATGGGTGGATGTGACCTCGACAAAGCCCTGTTGACTGACGGCGACCCGCAGGGTGGGCGTCGCGTCGTCGGTGGCCTGGCCGTTCGCCACGGCGCCCTGCTGCGGCCCCACGTCGTCGATCAGCTGCACGCCCGGCGCGGCGGGCTTGGCGAGCGCCTGCGGGGTGTGCGGGTCGAGGTCGACGCTGTGCGTCAGGTTCCCGTCCGTCCAGCTCAACTGGTAGTGGCCGCCGGCCATCATCGAGAGGCTCGGCATATCGCCGGTCAGCTGGGCGGTCGCCGCGACGGCGGCGCCGGAGTTGTCATAGAGGGTGACCAGCGGGTGGCCGCTGTAGTCAACGCCCATGGGCCCCACGACGGTGTCGCGGTCGACGATGGCGAAGCCGCCCAGCGGGGAGGCGGCCACCGCCAGGCCTTCCCCGAACCCGGGGAGGGCGAAGGTCCGAAGCGCCGTCCCGCCCGGATCGAACACCGAGGCGGTGTAGCTCCAGCCGCGGAACGAGAAGCCGTACACCACGGCGAAGCCGCCGTTCGACAGCGCGGTCACCGAGACCGGCAGGAAGGGCGCGAATTGCTTGGCGTCGAATTCCGCGCCCACCGGCGCGCCGCCGGCGTCGAACTTCTGGACGTGGAGGGTCTGCGATCCGTCACTGGCGTTGGCCGTGACGAAGGTCTCGACGCGGCCGCCGTCGGCGGTGGGCGTGGTGCTCGGCATAGGGAAAGCCCCGACTTGATACTAGGCCGCGCGACGAGCGCGGCTCTCCGCCACCTCCAACCCGTTGACAACTGGGCGGGTTCCTAAGGCCAAGCCGCGGCGCTCAGCGGCGCCGGATCACGTCATCGCGAGTACGTGGGGCGGGAGCTCAGTGGAAGATGAAGTCTCCGCCGGTGAGGCTGGCGGCGGCGACGTGCTGGATCGTGGCCAGGAAGGTCCCCCACTGATCCGCCGCGCCATGGCCGTCGGTGTCGAAGTAGAGCCAGGTGTCGCCGTGGCCGTCGTCGAGCAGTTTCACATAGCCGTCGGCGATCGGGTTGGTCCCGGCGTAGCCGACGCTGCTCAGCAGGTGGCTGAGGTCGATCCTGTCGGTCCCCTCGGTGAAATCGGTGATCTGGCCGGCCTGCCAGGGCAGGGACTGGAACACGAAGTGATCCGCGCCGGCGTTCCCCGTCATGGTGTCCGGGCCCGTGCCGCCGGTCAGCGTGTCGTCGCCCGCGCCGCCCACCAGGTTGGAGCCGCCGCTCTGCCCCTGCAGGCTCACGCCGCCGGAGGGCGGAGGCGGTGGACCGGGCGGCGGCGGGCTGGTGGTGGTCCCGGTGATCAGGTCGGCGTTGGTCACTGAGCCTGGCGACACATGCTGCAGGGTGGCCACGAAGGTTCCCCACTGATCGGCCGCGCCATGGCCATCGGTGTCGAAGTAGAGCCAGGTGTCGCCCTGGCCGTCGTCGATCAGCTTCACATAGCCGTCGCCGATCGGGTCACTCCCGACGTAGTGCGACGCCGCCAGCAGCCCCGAGACGTCGATCTTGTCGGTCCCATGGGTGAAGTCGGTGACCTGGCCGGCGCTCCACGGCAGGGCCTGCCAGGTGAAGTGATCGGCCCCGGCGTTGCCGGTCATGGTGTCCGGGCCCGTGCCGCCGGTCAGGGTGTCGTCGCCCGAGCCGCCCACCAGGTTCGAGCCGCCGGACTGGCCCTGCAGGCTCACCCCGCCGCTCGGCGGGGGCGGTGGCGGTGGAGGCGGCGGCGGCGGCGGGCTCGCGCCGATGGTCACCACCAGATTGGCGCCCGGCCCATTGGCGTCGTCAGTGTCGGCCACCCGATAGAGGAAGAAGTCTTCGGCGCCCGCCGGCGCGTTGCTGTTGGCCGCGTAGCTGTAGGAACCGTCCGCGTGGATCGTCAGCGTGCCGTAGTTTCCGGCCACCACGGCGCCGTTCGGCCCGAGGCTTCCGTCGGTGCTGCTGGACGGCGGCTGGATGCTGATCACATGCAGCCCGCCGTCGGCGCCGGCGATGTCGTTGGTCAGGACGTTGCCGGTGACCGCGCCCCCCGCAGGGGTTCCCGCCCGGTCTTCCTGCGGCCGCGGGAGGTCGTCATGGATCAGCGTCATGAAGTTGCCGGAGCCCATGGCGCCTGAGGTGTCGCGGACCAGCACCTGGAAGCTCTCGAACGCGTCGCCGGTCTGGTGCTCGGCGGTCGCCAGGGTGAAGGCGACCGTCAGCAGGTGCTGCGAGGGGTCGTAGCCGGAGACCTTGAGGGTGTCGCCCTCCGGCAGGGTGAAGGCGGCCGGGGTGAAGACCCCGCCGCTCATCACCTGGTGGCCGGCCACCCAGATGTCGGAGGCCCCGCGCGGGACGTCGACGTGGATGTAGCCGGCCTGGGTGAGGCTCGCGCTGTTCGGGCTCGTGCCGTTGGGCAGGTTCGCCTCGTAGAGGTTGGTCTGGAAGCTGCTGACGACGGGGTCGTCCGCCGGGGTCTTGAAGTACCAGTCCTGCTGCGCCGTGAGGCTGGTGGGCGCGACGCCCCGCAGGTCGGCGATCTGGAAGAAGCCGTAGGTGGTCCCCGCCGGGCCGTCGGGATCGAACATCACCCGCGTGCCGCCCGCGCCATCGGCCTCGAACTTCAGCCAGCCGTCGGCGATCGGATCAGAGCCGGCGTAGCCGCGCCCGGTGAACATCTGCCGGAAGTCGAGGAGGTCCTCGCCCACGTGGAAGTCGGTGATGGTGGCCGACCCCCAGGGGACGACCGTGAAGCGGAAGATGTCCGACCCGGCGCCGCCGGTGATCACGTCGCTGTCGGTGCCGACGGTGATGATGTCGTTGCCGGCCCCGGCGTCGATGGTGTTCTGGCTCGGACGGCTGCTCCACTGGCCGGAGATGTCGTTGTCCGAGGCGTTGCCGGTGATGGTCAGCCCGGTCTTCATTTCGAGGTAGAGGTTCTCGACATTCGCCGGCAGGGCGTAGGCGCTCCCGCCGAACCCGAAGGCGAGGAATACGGTGTCGAGGCCGTCGCCCGGCTGCTCCGTGACCCCCTGGCCGGGGCTCGTCACATAGTAGTCGTCGTCGCCCTGGCGGCCGGTCATTTGCGCGGCGCCGCCGCGGTTCTGGTCGAAGGTGTCGGCGCCGCTCGTGCCCGTCAGGGTGGCTCCTGGCGAGCCGTTGATGAAGTGGACCAGGCCGTTCTGCTGGGTCGGCAGGATGAAGAGTGCAGGCATCGAACAGCCCCACAGGCGCAAAGGGCTGCCCGGCCTATCCGTCCAGCCATATGGAGCGCCAAACCAGCCGCGCTTGGCCATTGTTCCGCCCCATTCCAACGTCGGGTTGTCCGGCGTGCGGAATTCTCGCGACAGAGCTTGTGAGCATTCCGCAGCGGCGCCGCGTCCCGCCTTGTTGCGGTGCAGGGGGGCGCGTGCTATCAGGCGCGCGGCTTAGGGCCGGGGGTCGTTCCGACCTTTAGCCCGATGTGCTTTTTCCAAGCGCTTTCAAGCCTTTGAGCTGCAGCGGCGACCCGCCGCAGCGGCTTATCCATACCGACCGGGCGGACAGAGTAAGTGGCGGACGAATCCAACGCGTCGAACCTAGGCGGCCGATACGCGCAGGCCCTGTTCGACTTGGCGACCGACGAGAAGGCCGTGCCGGCCATCGAGGCCGACCTGAAATCACTGAAGGACGCGCTGGCCGAGAGCCGCGACCTGAAGATCCTCATCGCCTCGCCCGCGTTCAGCGCCGAGGACAAGGTCAAGGGCCTGACCGCCATCGCCACGGCGGCCAAGTTCAACCCCACGACCCGGAAGTTCCTGGGCCTGCTTGCCGCCAACGGCCGCGCCGCGGCCCTTCCGGCGGTGATCACCGGCTTCGAGGACCTCTCCGCCAAGGCGCGCGGCGCGGTGTCGGCCGAGGTCACCACCGCCGTCGCCCTGACCGGCGCCCAGGCCAAGGGCGTCGCCGCCGCGCTCCGCCAGGCGCTCGGCAAGGACCCTGAGATCACCACCCGCGTGGATCCCGCCATTCTCGGCGGCATCCGCGTGAAGGTCGGTTCCCGACTGTTCGACGCTTCGCTTCGTTCGAAGCTCGAATCTCTGAAATTCGCCCTGAAGAGAGCGTAAGCCCATGGATATCCGCGCCGCCGAGATTTCGGCCATCCTGAAGTCCCAGATCGCCAATTTCGGCGAGGAGGCGGACGTCTCCGACGTCGGCCAGGTGCTGTCGGTCGGCGACGGCATCGCCCGCGTCTTCGGCCTCGACAACGTCCAGGCCGGCGAGATGGTGGAGTTCCCCAAGGCCGGGGTGAAGGGCATGGCCCTCAACCTCGAGCGCGACAACGTCGGCGTGGTGATCTTCGGCCAGGACCAGGCGATCAGCGAAGGCGACGAGGTCCGCCGCCTGTCGGAGATCGTCGACGTGCCGGTGGGCAAGGGCCTGCTGGGCCGGGTGGTCAATCCGCTGGGCGAGCCGATCGACGGCAAGGGCCCGCTGACGAATGTGGCCGAGCGCCGCCGGGTCGACGTCAAGGCGCCGGGCATCATCCCGCGCAAGTCGGTGCATGAACCCGTGCAAACGGGCCTGAAGGCCATCGACACCCTGATCCCCATCGGCCGCGGCCAGCGCGAGCTGATCATCGGCGACCGGCAGACCGGCAAGACCGCCGTGGCCATCGACACCATCCTCAACCAGCGCAGCGTCAACGCCTCGGGCGACGAGAGCGCCAAGCTCTATTGCATCTATGTGGCCATCGG
>JAQGIX010000078.1 GCA_028290925.1 Phenylobacterium sp.
GCGTTCGACAAGATCATCTCGGCCACCCACGACCACTTCTGGGATCCGCTGGACCCCAAGTACATCGACTTCTCCGAGCCCTTCGACATGGCCAACACCATGATCCTGCCGGAGAAGATGATCGGCGCCCTGAAGCTCGACTATGTGAACAAGACGCTGGGCACCGAGGCGCGGCGGATCGCCTTCGCCAACGCCCAGACGCTGAGGACCTTCTCCTCGATCCTGCACGGCTAGCAGGGCGCGCTGAACCTGACGGCCAGCCTGTGCCACGTGCTGAAGGACCAGGGGGCGCAGGAATACGCCGCCAACCAGACGCGCGAGGAAGCCCGCCACGTCACGGCCTTCGCCAAATATATCAAGGCCCGCTGGGGCCGGCCGGTGGAATGCGGCCCGGTGCTGAAGGACCTGCTGGTGGAGATCATCCACGCCCCGGAGGTCTACAAGAAGATCATCGGCATGCAGATGCTGGTCGAGGGCCTGGCGATGGGCGCCTTCGCGACCATCTTCAACGAGACCAACGATCCCCTGGCCCGCAAGCTCACCCAGCTGGTGATGACCGACGAGGCCTTCCACCACAAGTTCGGGAAGATCTGGGCCGACCGCACCATCCCACACCTGACGCCGGCCGAGCACGAGACCATCGAGATGTGGGCGGCGCACTGCTTCCAGACGCTGCTGTTCAACCTGGTGGCGCCCACCCAGAACGTCAGCCTCTACGCCGAATTCGGCCTCGATCCGGACCGGGTGATCGCCGAGATGGGCGAGCTGGTGAACGACGAGACCCGCCGCGACGAGATGAAGGAGGCGACCAACATCTTCCGGGTGCTGGTCAAGACGCTGGTCAACGCCGGCATCATCACCGACCGCACCAAGGCCTTCTACGCCACCTACGTCGACATCGACGAGCTGAAGGGCGAAGGCGACAAGATGGTCGGCGACGACATCGCCGAGCAGGGCATCAAGTACCTGCAGGAGATCAACTTCAAGGACCGCGCGAAGCAGGTCCTGATCGCGGCCGAATAACTCTCCAGTCTTCGGCTTCGAAGGCGCCCGCCGGGTCCACCGGCGGGCGTTTCGCATTCAGGCGGCGACGGCCAGCGGCATCAGCGGCCGTTCGGGCCCAGGGTCCCGCAGCGGCCGGCCGACCTTGGCCAGGCGGCGGAAGGCCAGGATCGCCAGCGGCGTGAAGATCGCGACGGCGACGAGCGCCGGGATGAACAGCGGATCGCCTGAACCCATGGCGTGAGGGTGCTGGTCGTGCGGCCACAGCACCGTGAAGCCGAGCACGTCGCCTGCGCCATGGGCCACCATGGCGGCGAACAGCGAGTTGGTGAGGTAGGCGACGGTGGCGAAGATCACGCCGGCCAGGAAGTAGAGGCTGAGCTTCAGCGGATCGAGGCCCTGCGGGAAATGCACGGCGGCGAACAGCACCGAAGAGCCGATCACGGCGGCCGGAGCGTTCTTCCAGGCGCGCTCCAGGATGCCCATGGCGTAGCCGCGGAAGGCGGCCTCCTCGCTGAGCGGCGCGGCCAGCGAGCCCATGATCAGGAACGAGATGGCGGTCGGCAGCGGCACGCCGCTCATGCTGGGCTGGACGCCGGCCGGGATGTGGACGAGGTCGGAGGTGGCGATCCAGACCCCCCCGAACGCCGCCAGGCCCAGCACGCCGGCGCCGACCGCCAGGCCGAAGGTCGCGAGCGGCATGGGGTTCCAGCGCAGCAGCCGGCGGCGCGTCGCGCTCGTCCCGGCCGGCCAGCCGCGGCCGGAGAGGTAGAGCAGCAAGCCCGCCAGCAGCACGGCCATGGTCGGCGCGGCCCAGGGGATCTGCGGCTCAAGGCGCAGGTTGGCGATCACCAGCGGCCCCCAAAGCCCCTGGCCATAGGCGGTGATGGCGACGCTGATCAGGGCGGCCAGGCCGAAGGCGCCGGCGGCGGTCTTGAGGGTCATGGAAACCTCCCGTTCCTCCCCGGGAGCCGATAGTGATCCACCCGCGCGGGCTTCGCCAACGTCATCTCCATCCAGCGCCGCAAGGCGCGCGACATCGCCGAGGAGGGCATCCGCTACCTCCAGGAGATCAATTTCAAGGACCAGGCGCGGCGGGTCCACCTTGCAGCGGAGTAAGCCGCTGTTCATGCTACGGTTAAGTTCCCGCCCTATATTGCGGCCATATGAAGCGCAGCCCGCGACACGACGGGCGGTTTCCATAACGATGTCGCGCAACTATCTGGGGCGTCATGCTCAAGCGATTCATCCTCTCGGCCGCAGCCCTCGTCGCCTGCGCCCTGGTTTCCCCCGCCGCCGCTGCGACTCCCGCCGCTGCGGCCGCCGCCACGGCCTCGGCCCCGCGCATCGAGCTCACCCAGATGATGGGCCGCTGGTACGAAGTGGCCCGCATGCCCAACCAGCTGCAGCGCGGCTGCCAGGCCGGGACCTCCGACTGGACCCCCAACGGCGCAGGCTTCGCGGTCGTCCAGGCGTGCCACAAGGGCAGGGTCGACGGCCCGGTCTCCCAGTGGAAGGCCCGCGCCCGGGTCGCCGACCCGGTGACCAATTCGATCTTCAAGATGAGCTTCTTCGGCGGCCTGGTGACCCGGGAATACCGCGTGCTCGACCACCATGCGGCCGAGGGCTGGTTGATCCTCGCCACCGACGACGGCCAGTACCTGTGGCTGATGTCGCAGAAGCCGGTCATGGCCGCCCCGGTCCGCGCCGAGGCGCTGGCCCGCATCAAGCAGCTGGGCTTCGACGTCGGCCGCCTGGAATTCCCGCTGCCGCCGCGCAGCTGACTCTGATCGCTTGATTCCGGAACGGAGCCGGAACAGAGTTTCCGGCATGGACGTCTCCGTCACGCTGGTCTCCACCACCCGCCCCGAAACCACCGCCGCCGTCACCCGCGGGGCCGCGCGGCTGCTCACCGCGCTCGGCTATGCGCCGCTGGCGGAGGTGACCCTGCCCAACGGCCGGCGCGCCGACCTGATGGCGCTGGGGCCCAAGGGCCAGCTGTTCATCGTCGAGGTGAAGTCGGGGCTGGAGGACTTCCGCACCGACCAGAAGTGGCACGAGTACCAGCCCTACTGCGACGCCTTCGCCTTCGCCGTGGCCCCGGAGTTCCCGCGCGAAGTGTTGCCCGACGAGCCCGGCCTGATCGTCGCCGACGGCTTCGGCGGCGCGGTGCTGCGCGAGGCGAGCCCGGTCCCGCTGGCCGGCGCGCGCCGCAAGGTGCTGACCATCGCGTTCGGGAGGTTGGCTGCGCTCAGGGCGGGTGGGGTGGCGGCGGTGGAACTGTAGCGCCTTCCCTCCCTTCATGGGGAGGGTCGAGGCGCGAAGCGCCCGGGGTGGGGAAGTCAGGCTCAAGCTCCGCGCTTGACCGCGAGAGCCCCACCCTTCTCTCGCTTCGCTCGATCCACCCTCCCCATTAAGGGAGGGAAGGTCAGCGCGGCGCGCGCTTCGCCAGGATGCGCTGCAGGGTCCGGCGATGCATGTTGAGGCGGCGTGCGGTCTCCGAGACGTTGTGGTTGCACAGCTCATAGACCCGCTGGATATGCTCCCAGCGGACCCGGTCGGCGCTCATCGGGTTCTCCGGCGGGGCCGCGGCGCCGCCGCTCTTGGCCAGCAGGGCGCGGACCACGTCGTCGGCGTCGGCGGGCTTGGAGAGGTAGTCCACCGCGCCGGCCTTCACCGCCTGCACGGCGGTGGCGATGTTGCCGTAGCCGGTGAGCATGATGATCTTGGCGTCGGGGCGGGCGTCGCGCACCGCCTCCACCACCTTCAGCCCCGAGCCGTCGTCCAGCCGCATGTCGAGCACGGCGTAGGCCGGCGCCTGGGAACGCACGGCGGAAAGCGCCTCGGCGACGCTGCCCACCAGCACGGGCTCGAAGCCCCGCTGCTCGAGCGCCCGGCCGAGACGGGTCCGCAAGGGGGCGTCGTCGTCCAGCAGCAACAGCGACTTGTCGGTCAGGTCGGCGACGTCGGAGGAAAGGTCGGTCATGCGGTCAGCTCTTGGGTGGTGGGGCTGGTTAAACGCGCCACTGCGGCATTCTGTCGCATGTCTGTCCTGTTCTGCAAGCCCCGGTTGTTCAGCCGTCGCCTGCGTCGATGCGCGTCCGGGGCCAGCGCGCGGAGACGATCGCGCCGCGCGGCCGCCCGTTCTGAAACGTCACAACAGCCCCGGTTCGTTCCAACAGGGTCTTGGATATGAAGAATCCGAGGCCCATCCCGATGTGGCCGGTGCGCGAGCCTTCGGCCCCCGGCCGGGTGGTCACATAGGGCTCGCCGAGCTTGGCCAGGATCTCCGGCGCGAAGCCCGGCCCGTCGTCGCGCACCTCGATGGAGATGGTCTCGGCGTCGAAGCGCGCGGTCACCAGGACCTCGGCGGCGGCGAAGTCCACGGCGTTCTCCACGAAGGAGGTCAAGGCATGGATGATCTCCGGCATCCGGCGGATGTCCGGGGCCGAAGTGCCGGGCGCACCGGTGACGATCGCCTCGACGCGGACGTCCTTCACCCCGCCATGCGGCTCGATCACCTCCTGCACCAGCTGGCGGAGCGACAGCCGCTCGTGCACCTCGTCGGAGGCCTTGTCCGGCGTCGCGGTGAGCCTGCGCAGGATCTCGCGGCAGCGCTCGGCCTGGGCCATCAGCAACTCGGCGTCCTCCTTGACGGCGGCGGTGGGGGCCTCGCGGACCAGCTCCTTGGCGACGATGGCGATGGTCGCCAGCGGGGTGCCGAGCTCGTGGGCGGCGGCGGCGGCGAGGCCGCCCAGCGCCGAGAGCCGCTGCTCGCGGGACAGCACGGTCTGGGTGACGTCGAGCGCCAGGGCCATGCGGGCCGCCTCCACCGCGGCCTGGCGCACATAGCCCGCGATCAGGGCGATGCCGGCGATGTTGGCCATGGCCGCGCCGACCCGGTAGGTGCGGGAAACGGCCACCTGCATGCCCTCCGCGGCCGGCAGGGGCAGGGCCACGAAGGCCAGCGCCAACGAGGCCGCCGAGGCGAGCCCGGCCAGCACCAGGGTGTGGCGCAAGGGCAAGGTGGCCGCCGCCAGGGTCACCGGGGCGATCAGCAGCAGGACGAAGGGGTTGCCCGTGCCGCCGGTCAGGAACATCAGGGCGGTGATCTGCAGGATATCGATGGCCAGTTGGCCGCCGGCCTCCAGGTCGCCCAGCGTCCGCTGGCCGGGCGAGGCGACGCCGGTCAGCAGGTTGATCCAGGCGCCGGCCCCGATCACCCCGAAGCACAGCGGATAGGGCGCGCGGAAGTTCAGCAGCGTGGCCGCCGCCAGCAGCAGCACCGCCTCGCCGGCCAGCACCAGCCAGCGCTGGGTCACCAGGGTGCGGACGCGCAGCCGGCCCCGATGCTCGGCCGCCTCGCCCCAGTCCTCGCCCAGCGCGTCGTCGCCTTGCGCCAGGGCGGCGTCGGTTCTATCGAGGCCGGCGACGGGGTTCAGCGCCGACGCGGCCGGGGTCCGCACATTGGCCATGGCTCCGTCAGGATCGCGCGCCGCATCGGCGCTGACGAGCCCTAATGCGTGGAAACGGAGCCGATCGGATCATGAGCCGGGGATTCCTGGTCGTTCTCGCCGTCCTGGCGCTCGCGTTCGCGGCCGTCACCGGCCTGGCCGTGCGCCGGGGCGTGCTGGGCGGCGGTGAGCAAACCGCCACCGTGGGCGGTCCGTTCCACCTGACCGACCAGACCGGCCGACCGGCCGACGAGCGCGCCCTGAAGGGCAAGTGGAGCGCGGTGTTCTTCGGCTACACCAACTGTCCCGACGCCTGTCCCACGACCCTGTTCGCGCTGGGCCAGGCGGAGAAGCTGCTGGGGCCCAGGTCCGCCGACTTCCAGACGGTGTTCATCTCGGTAGATCCGGCCCGCGACACGGCGCCGAAGCTCAAGAGCTACCTCTCCAACGAGGCCTTCCCCCGCCGCGCGCTGGGGCTCACCGGCTCCGACGCCGAGGTGGCCGAGGCGGCGCGGGCCTACAAGGTCTTCTACCAGAAGGCGGGGCCGGCGGCCGACTACGCGGTCAACCACTCGACCTTCACCTACCTGATGAACCCCAAGGGCCGGTTCGCCTGCGTGATCGCCTACAACGCCACGCCGCAGGAGATCGTCGGCCACCTCGAGAAGGCCATGGCCCAGGGCGAGGGCGCCGAGAGCTGCTGAGCCTTACGGCCCCGTTTTGGGGCCCTAGGTGATCAAGCTTCACTTTGTGCAG
>JAQGIX010000079.1 GCA_028290925.1 Phenylobacterium sp.
AACCTTCGCCGCTTCGCTCATCGTCCCCGAACCCATACTTCAGGGGTGGAGGGCTCTCCGACCCTCAACCCCTTTGCCCCTACATGTTGTGGCCCGCAGGCGTCACACAACCCACATATGGGGCCACAGAGCCTAAGGAGTCGTCAATGAGGACGCCCGATCGGCGCCCAGGTTTTTTCGTTAACCCATGCTTAACGCCTCAGCCGCGCCCTCGGCGGATCAACGGCTTGGCGATCCCGGGCGGGTCCGCGCTCACGACAGTGTGACCGGCCAGGCTAGGCCCGCAAGGGCCAGACCATGGCGATGAGCGCCGAGCCCACAATCAGGACGAGAAAACTCAGGGGCGCCCCCAACCGGGGGTAATCGGAGAACCGATAACCGCCCGGCCCCATGACCAGGGTGTTGCACTGGTGGCCGATGGGCGTGAGGAAATCGCAGGCCGCGCCGACCGCCACCGCCATCAGGAAGGGATCGGGATTGAGGCTCAGGCGATGGGCGAACCCGGCCGCGATCGGGGCGAACACCAGGACGGTCGGGGCGTTGTGCATGAAGGGCGCGGAGACCATCGCCAGCAGCATGAAGACCCCGAGCGCCAGGATCGGCGAGGCGCCGCCCAGGAAATGCGACAGCCAGCCCGAGGCGAGGTCCGCCCCGCCGGTGGTGTAGATCGCCTCGCCCACGGGAATCAGCGCCGCGATCAGCACCAGCACCGGGCCGTCCAGCGCCGCATAGGCCTCGCGCATGCGCAGGCCGCCGAACGCCACCATGGCCACCGCGGCCCCGAAGAAGGCGATGGCCACCGGCGCCACGTGGAAGGCGATCAGCAGCATGGTGGCCGCCAGGATGGCCACCGGCGCGAGCGCCCGGCGCAGACCGCCCAGCCGCACGTCGCGCTCCACCAGCGGCAGCACGCCCAGGGTCTTCAGCGCGCCCGGCATGGTCCGCTCGCCGCCCTGCAGCAGGACGATGTCGCCGGCCCGCAGGCGGACCTGGTTGAGCGCCTGGTTCAGCCGGTAGCCGGAGCGGCTGACCGCCAGCAGGTTGATCCCGTGCTTGCCGTGCAGGTCGAGCCGCTGCGCCGAGCGGCCGGCCAGCAGGGAATCGGGGGCGACCACGCCCTCCACCAGCATCACCTCCTCGGTGGGCTCTTCCATGGCCACCGGCCGGTCGGAGCGGGTCAGCTTCAGCCGGGCCCGCGAGATCAGGGCGTCGAGCGCCATCTGCTCGCCTTCGAGCAGCAGGACGTCCTTCGGCTGAAGGTGGGTGTTCGGGTGCGGCCGGGCCTTGCGCCGGCCGCCGCGCATCAGGGCCATCACCGAGACCTCGCCGCCGGAGAGGTGGTGCAGGTCGGCCACCCGCAGGGCCTGGTCGATCCGGTCTTCCGGGACCTCCACCTCGGTGACGTAGGCGTTGGCCTCCAGCGCCGCCTCGATGGTCTCGCCCGGCGGACGCGAGGCGGGCAGCAGGCGATAGGCGAAGGCCAGGAACACCACCCCGATCGCCGACAGCGCCAGGCCGACCGGGGCGAAGTCGTACATGCCGAACGGCTTGCCGAAGAGATCCTGGCGCACCTGCGACACGATGATGTTGGGTGAGGTGCCCACCAGGGTGACCAGGCCGCCGAGCAGGGAGCCGAACGACATCGGCATCAGCAGCCGCGAGGGCGAGGTCCCGGTGCGCCGGGCCGTCTGCAGGGCGATGGGCATGAGGATCGCCAGCGCGCCGACGTTCTTGGTGGTCATGGAGAGCAGGGTGACGGCGGCCACGAACACCGGGACCTGGGTTCGCAGGGTCTTCAGCCGCGGCGCGATGGGCCTGAGCAGCGCCTCGATCAGCCCGGAGCGGGCGAAGCCGGCGCTGACCACCAGGGCGCAGGCGATGATCACCACCACGTCGTTGGAGAAGCCTGCGAACGCCTTCGACGGCTTGACCAGGCCCAGCACCACCGCCGCCAGCAGCGCCAGGAGCGAGATCAGGTCGTAGCGGAATCGGCCCCAGACGAAACAACCGACGGTGACGGCCACCAGGCCGAACGCCAGCGACTGCTGCAAAGTCATGTGCTCTCCGGCCCGCCGCCCTGGGGTCTGCCCTGCAGGCCAAACGCACAGCGGCGCCGTAAGCTGCGTGGGCGGGCCGTTGCGATCCGGGCGAAGGAGGCCGGGGGGCGGCTAGGGCCGCTCGAGCCTCAGGCCCTGGGCCCGGCGCCGCAGCCTACCAGCCGCGTTCCCGGCGCTCGTGCTCCCACCGCTCATGCTCGCGGTGACGCTCCCAGCCCTCGCCGTAGCCGCCGGCGTAGACCGGCGCGTAGCCGTAGCCGTAGCCCGGCCCGTAGCCGTAGTACGGCTCGGCGTAGACCCGGCGGTAGCGGATACGGTGGCGCACCGGACGCCAGACGCGCTCGCGCACGATCACGGTGCGCGGCACGTAACGGGTCACCGGGCGATAGGTGGTGACGTATCGGCCGCCGTAGCCATAGGCCCAGTCGGAAGCCGACGCGGCTCCGGCCGAAAGCGAGAGCGCCAGCCCCGCAATCGCCGCGAGCTTGGAGACGGGTTTCATTCGATCCTCCTGCACCCCGACTGCGCCAGCCTGACCCGGAGGGGATGAACCCCCAATGACCTAGGGCCGCGCTTGAACGGGCGAGGCGGACCCCGGGGGCCGACCCGGGGCCGCGGCCGGCCTAGCTGTCCGCCAGCCGGTAGCCGACGCCGGGCTCGGAGACGATGCGGTCGGGGCCGAGCTTCTGGCGCAGCTGGCCCATGTAGACGCGCAGGTATTGGATCTCGGCGCGCTCATCGCCCCAGACGGCGCGCAGCAGGTCCTTGTGGCGCACCGTGCGGCCGCGGTTGATGGCGAGCTCTGAGAGCAGGTCGTACTCCTTGGGCGAGAGCTTGACCGGCTGGCCGGCCTTGGCGACGGCGCGGCGGCCGAAGTCGATCTCCACGTCGCCGGCCCGGACCAGGGGCTCGGAGCCGCGCGCCTGCACGCCGTGGCGCAGGCCGGCGCGCAGGCGGGCCAGCAGCTCGTCCACGCCGAAGGGCTTCTGCACGTAGTCGTCGGCGCCGAGGTCCAGGGCCTCGACCTTGATCGCTTCGCCGTCGCGGGCGGAGAGCACGACGATCGGCGTCGTGCTGCGCTCGCGGATTTCGCGGATCACGGAGAGGCCGTCGCGGTCGGGAAGGCCCAGGTCCAGCAACACCAGGTCGGGCGCGTAGTGGGCGAACCAGCGCAGGCCCTCGGCGGCGGTGTGGGCCGTGACCGGCCGGAAGCCGGCGAGGCTGAGCGTGGTGGCCAGCGCGGCGTTGAGGCTGGGGTCGTCCTCGACGACCAGCACCGTCGCGGGATCGGCGGCGGGATCGGTGGCCGGACCGGCGGCCGAGCTCATGCGGGCGCCGTCGCCGGGCCGGCCAGGGGCGCGACCAGCCGCACCCAGGCGCCGGGGCCATCCTGGCGCGCGCCGGCTTCGAGGCGGCCGCCCTGGGCCTCCAGGAAACCCTTGGCGATGGCGAGACCCAGGCCCGTGCCCGGCGCGCGGCCGTCGCCGGCGACCCCGCGGGTGAACTTCTCGAACAGCGGCTCGGGCGGACCGGCGAAGCCCGGGCCCTCGTCGGCCACCTCGATCCAGCCCATGCCGTCGTCGGCCCCGGCGCGGACCCGGACGGCGCCGCCCTTGGGCGAATACTTGCCGGCGTTCTCGAGGACGTTGGCCAGGGCGCTCTCGAACAACGAGGCGTCCACCAGCAGCGGCGCGGCGCGGGCCTTCACCTCGCTCACCAGCTCGTGGCCGGCGAGCGCGACGCTGGCGCGGCGCAGGGCCTCGGCGACCAGGGTGGCCGGCGCGGCAGCCGCGACGTGGACCGGCACGGCGCCGGCCTCCAGGCGGTTCATGTCCAGCAGGTTGCCGACCATGCCGGAGAGCCGGGCGGTCTCGGTCTCGGCCAGGGTGAGCAGCTCCTCGCGGGCGGCGGCGTCCTGGCGCTTGCCGAATTTCTTCAGGCTCTGGAGGGTGACCAGGATAGTGGAGAGCGGCGTCTTCAGGTCGTGGGAGACGGCGGCCAGCAGGTCGGCCTTGAGCTGCTCGCTGGCCTTCTGCACCCGGCTTTCCAGCAGCTGGCGGGCGTATTCCTCGCGGTCGAGGGCGACGGAGAGGTAGCCGGCGACGGTCTCGACGCCGCGCTCGGGCGCCGCGGGGCGGCCCTGGTCGCGGCCCGAGATCGCCAGGCCGATGACGATCTGGCTGCGCTGCGGCGTGACGACCGGCCAGAAGTCGAAGCCCGCGGTCTCCACCGGATAGGCGCCGCCGCGGGTAGGCAGGCGCGAGGCGAGCGCCCAGCGGGCGGCCTCCAGGTCGGCGTCGGCGAGCACGGCCTGGCCGGCCTGGGCGACCAGGCTCATGGCGTCCGGCCCGGGGCTGAGGATCACGGCGGGCGCCTGGAAAAGACGGTGCAGCGCCTCGGCGCCGGCGGTGACGATGCGGTTGCGGTCGGCGGCGCCCGCCAGGTCGCGGGCCAGGACCTCCAGGGCCGCGGCCTGCCCGGCGGCGGCGACGGCGGCCAGCGCGCGGCGGCGGGACTGGGCCGCGACCGCGCTGACGATGGCCGCGGCGATCAGCAGCAGCACCAGGGCCCAGGCGTTGGCCGGATCGGCGACGCGGAAGGTGTAGAGCGGCGGGATCAGGAAGAAGTTGTAGGCCACCACGCCGGCCACCGCGGCGGCCAGCGCCGGGCCCCAGCCGAAGCTGACCGCGGCGATCACCACCGGCAGCATGAAGACCAGGGAGAGGTTCGGCGCCGTCACCAGCTGGTCGACGATCACCGCGGCCAAGGTCGCCGCGGCCACCAGGGCGAGCGACAGGCCATAGGCGGCCCAGAGGGGCAGCCGCTGCGGCGGGCCGCCGATGTCCAGCGAAGATGAGGTGGTTTCGGGCATGGGCGCGCTCCTTCCGGGCGCCGGGACTTACAGCCCGAGAGAAAGGCTTGTCCTTGGCGCGGCGCAAGGACGCGACTTCGGAAAAGGCCCACAACCACATGGGATTTTTATGTGGTTCGGCGCGAGAAGGCCGGCCGCAACAGCGCTGGAACCCTAGATAAGGTCATGTCCGCCATCCTGGCCGAGCCCGACGCCCCTACCCCCCAGGAAGCCCCCGAGGGGACGCCCCAGGGGACGCCCAAGGGCCTGAAGACCTTCCTGACCCTCGCCGTGGCTTCCGCCGGCGTGGTCTATGGGGACATCGGCACCAGCCCGCTCTACGCCTTCAAGCAATCCATCGCGCACCTCAAGCAGGCGAACGGCGCCATCGCCGCGGCCGACGTCATTGGCGTGGTCTAGCTGATGTTCTGGACCCTGATGGTGATCTGCACGGTGAAGTACGTGCTGGTCCTGCTGCGCTTCGACAACCGCGGCGAGGGCGGGACCCTGTCGCTCACGGCGCTGGTCCAGAGGGCCGGCGGGCGCGCGGCGCGGATGATCACCATCATCGGCATGCTGGGCGCGGGCCTGTTCTTCGGCGACGCCATGCTGACGCCGGCGATCTCGGTGCTTTCGGCGGTGGAGGGGCTGAAGGTGGTCCAGAGCCTAAACGGCCGGATCGATCCGTTCATCGTGCCGATCGCCCTGGCCGTGCTGGCCGGCCTGTTCGCCTTCCAGAGCCGCGGGACCGGCGGCATCGGCCGTTGGTTCGGACCGATCTGCCTGGTCTGGTTCGCCACCATCGCCGTGCTGGGCCTGATATCGATCGTCCACGCGCCGCAGATCCTGCTGGCGCTCGATCCACTGGAGGGTGTCGGGATCTTCGCGCGGCACCCGGTGCTGTCGCCGGCCATCCTGGGCTCGGTGTTCCTGACGGTGACCGGCGCCGAGGCGCTCTACGCCGACATGGGCCACTTCGGCCGCGAGCCGATCCAGGCCACCTGGCTGGTCCTGGTGTTCCCCTGCCTGACCCTGAACTACCTGGGCCAGGGGGCGCTGATCCTCGGGGACGCCAGCGCCGCGGCCAATCCGTTCTTCCTGATGGCGCCCGGCTGGTTCCAGCTGCCGCTGGTGCTGCTGGCCACGGCGGCCACGGTGATCGCCTCGCAGGCGGTGATCTCCGGCGCCTTCTCCCTGACCCAGCAGGCCGTGCAGCTCGGCCTGCTGCCCCGCATGACGCTGAAGCCCACCTCGGAAGAGCACGCCGGCCAGATCTATGTGCCGCAGATCAACTGGATCCTGATGCTCGGCGTGGCGGCCCTGGTGCTGGGCTTCGGCTCCTCCGACGCCCTGGCCAGCGCCTATGGGATCTCGGTGGTCGGCGCGATGATCACCTCCTCGGTGCTGGCGGTGGTGGCGATCCACCGGCTGAAGAAGCGGCCGATCTGGCAGGCGCTGCTGATCTTCTCGCCGTTCCTGATCGTCGAGGGCGCGTTCCTGGCGGCCAACCTGATGAAGGTGATGCACGGGGGCTATGTCCCGCTGGCCATCGCCGCGGGCCTGATCCTGATCATGTGGACCTGGACGCGAGGGCTGGAGCGGGTGGCCAAGGCGGAGGAGAGCGACCTCAGCATGACCGACGTCATGGCCATGCTGGCGGCGCGGCCGCCCATGCGGGCGCGCGGGACGGCGGTGTTCCTGACCCAGGATCCGGACAAGGTGCCGGTGTCGCTGATGCACAACCTCAAGCACAACCAGGTGCTGCACGAACAGGTGGTGCTGCTGACCGTGAAGGTGATGCGTCGGCCACGCGTGCCGGACAGCGAGCGGGTGGCGATCCGGGACCTGGGCCCCGGCTTCAAGGCCCTGACCCTGAGCTTCGGCTACATGGAGCGGCCGAACGTGGCGCTGGGCCTGTCGCAGGCCCGCGCCAAGGGGCTGAAGTTCGACATCATGCGGACCTCGTTCTTCGTGAGCCGCCGCACGCTCCTGCCGCGGCCCACGGTCGGGCTGGGCCACCTGCAGGACCTGCTGTTCGTGTTCCTGATGCGCAACGCCCAGCGGGCCGCGGACTTCTTCCAGATCCCGCCGAGCCGCGTGGTGGAGCTGGGGACGCAGGTGGCGTTCTAGCCGCCGAGCGGCGCCTAAGGATTGAGGTTCAGCAGGGCCGGGTCACCACCCTGGGCGGCGATGTTGACGCTGACCGCCCGCTCGACGGCGTAGCGCAGCAGGGCATGCGGGCCACCGGCCTTGGGCCCGGTGCCGGAGAGGCCCTCGCCGCCGAACGGCTGGACGCCGACCACCGCGCCGATCATCGAGCGGTTGACGTAGGCATTGCCGGCCGGGACCGCGCGCTGCACGTCCTCGGCGAAGGCCTCGATGCGGCTGTGCACGCCGAGCGTCAGGCCGTAGCCGGCGGCGCGCAGCGGGGCCGCGGCGGCTTCGAGCTCGCCCGGATCGTAGCGCACCACGTGCAGGATCGGGCCGAACACCTCCGTCTGCAGGAAGGCCGCGTCGGGGACCCCGGCCACCGCCGGGCCGAAGAAGTGGCCGCCCTCCGGCGCCGGGAGCTGACGCACGACCTTGGCCTCGCGGGCGAGGCGGGCGAGATGGGCGTCCAGCTCCCCCTTCGCCTCGGCGTCGATCACCGGACCGATGTCGGTGCGCGGGTCGGCGGGGTCGCCCACCACCAGCGCGTCCATGGCGCCCACCAGCCCCTCGATCAGGGCGTCGGCGGTCTCGTGCGGCGCGAACAGCAGGCGCAGCGCCGAACAGCGCTGGCCGGCCGAGCCGAAGCCCGAGGCCAGCACGTCGTCGATGACCTGTTCGCGTAGCGCCGTGGTGTCGACGAACATGGCGTTCAGCCCGCCGGTCTCGGCGATGAAGGGGATGATCGGACCGGGCCGCGCGGCCAGCGCCCGGTTGATCGCCCAGGCGGTCTCGGTGCCGCCGGTGAAGGCCACGCCCGCGCAGTCCGGATGGACGATCAGCGCCTGGCCGACGGTCGGCCCCTCGCCCGGCAGCAGATGCAGCAGGTCGGGGTCGAGCCCCGCCTGGTGGAACAGGCGCACGGCCTCGGCGGCGACGATCGGCGTCTGCTCGGCGGGCTTGGCCA
>JAQGIX010000083.1 GCA_028290925.1 Phenylobacterium sp.
CCGGCCGGCTACTTCACGCGGCGGATCCCGGTCGCAGCCAGCATCCGGCTGCCGGACGGCTGGGCCTACGGCACAGCGCTGGAGACCGCCGCCGCCGAGGGCGGCCTGATCCACTTCAAGCGGGCGGCCTTCGACGTGCTGATGGATTCGCCGCTGCTCGCCGGCCGCTACTTCAGGCAGTTCCAGCTCGACACCTCGGGCAAGTCGCCGGTGCGGCTGGACGTGGCGGCGGACCGTCCGGAGCTGCTGGCCGCCACCCCGGAGCAGATCGAGAAGCACCGCGAGCTGGTGCGCCAGGCCGACAAGCTCTACGGCGCGCGGCACTACGATCACTACGACTTCCTGTTCTCCCTGTCCGACCGGCTGGGCACGATCGGCCTGGAGCATCACCGTTCCAGCGAGGACGGCACGCGGCCGGACTTCTTCACCGAGTGGTCGAAGAACGCGCCGGCCCGCAACCTCCTGCCGCACGAGTACAGCCACTCCTGGGACGGCAAGTTCCGCCGGCCGGCGGACCTCTGGACGCCGAACCTCAACGTGCCCATGCGCGATAGCCTGCTCTGGGTCTACGAGGGCCAGGACCAGTACTGGGGCTATGTGCTGGGCGCGCGCTCGGGCCTGGTCACCAAGCAGCAGACGCTGGACGCCCTGGCCATGACGGCGGCGACCTATTCGGCCGGCCGCCCGGGCCGCAGCTGGCGCTCGGTGGAGGACACCACCAACGATCCGATCATCGCCAACCGCCGGCCGCAGGCCTGGACCAGCTGGCAGCGCAGCGAGGACTACTATTCCGAAGGCCAGCTGGTCTGGCTGGAGGCCGACACCCTGATCCGCGAGCGCACCGGCGGCCGGAAGTCCCTCGACGACTTCGCCCGCGGGTTCTTCGGCGTCGAGGACGGCAATTGGTCGGAGCTGACCTACAGCTTCGACGATGTGGTGGCGGGGCTGAACGCCGTCATGCCCTACGACTGGGCCCGTTTCCTCAACGAGCGCATCAACGAGGTGGCGCCCAAGTTCCCGCTCGATGGCCTGACCCGCGGCGGCTACCGGCTGGCCTATACCGAAACGCCCACCGACTACTGGACCCAGAACGAGGCCAACCGCAAGACGGTCGATCTCACCTATTCCCTCGGCCTGACGCTGAACCCCGAGGCGGCCATCACCGCCGTCCTGTGGGACGGTCCGGCCTTCAAGGCGGGCTTGACGGTGGGCGGCAAGCTGATCGCGGTGAACGGCATCGCATACGCCGCCGACCTCCTGAAGGAGGCGATCACCGCGGCGAAGGCCGGGCCGCCGGTGAGCTTGATCATCAAGGACGGCGACCACTACCGCGTGGTGGCCATCGACTACCACGGCGGCCTCAAGTACCCCCGCCTGGAGCGCATCGAGGGGACCCCGGACCGCCTCTCGGAGATCTACGCGCCGAAATAGCTATATCCGCTCATCCCGGCCTTCGCAGGGATGAGCGGTGGACGAACCTGGCCCTACAGCTTCTGGGTGACCCACCAGTAGGCGGCGAAGGCCAGGCCGGCCGGCGCCAGATAGGCCGCCGCCGCTAGCCAGGGCGAGCCGTCCGGCAACACCGACGACAGGCCCGCGCCCATCGCCAGCACGGCCGCGATCGCGCCCGCCGCGGCGCCGATGTTCAACATCTCCCCGGGCACACGCCCCTTACGCGCCGATCTGTGCGGCATCGAAGTCTCTCCCTCGAAGCGCTGGCGCCGGTTGGCCCGGTCCAGCTTGCGCGGTCCCCCACGGCGCCGCTTGCCTGATAGACGCCGATGACACGGCCGCGCCTCACCTCGCCAGGCCCCGGCTCATCGGGCCGCATTGCCACGGGCCACAGGCGGATTAGATAGGCCCTCTAGAATCGCCGCAGTTTCGGCGCTTCGCAGTGATGTCAGGACCCATGCCCAACAAGGCCGGCGCTCAACCTCTCGACCTCTTCGGTGATGACGCGCTCAATCCCGTCCCCGCCGCGCCGCTGGCCGAAAGCCATGAGCCGCGGGCCGACCCGGCGCTGGTCGGCGCCAAGGCGTCCGGTGGGTATTCGGCCAAGGACATCGAGGTCCTGGAGGGCCTGGAGCCGGTCCGCAAGCGGCCGGGCATGTACATCGGCGGCACCGACGAGCGGGCCCTGCACCACCTGTTCGCCGAGGTGCTGGACAACGCCATGGACGAGGCGGTGGCCGGCCACGCCAAGGTGATCGAGGTGATCCTCGAAGCCGACGGCGCGCTCACCGTCAAGGACGACGGCCGCGGCATCCCGGTCGATCCGCACCCCAAGCATCCGGGCAAGTCGGCGCTGGAAGTGATCATGACCGTCCTGCACTCGGGCGGTAAGTTCTCCGGCAAGGCCTACGAGACTTCCGGCGGCCTGCACGGCGTCGGCGTCTCGGTGGTCAACGCGCTTTCCGAGCGGGTGGAAGTCACCGCCTGGAAGGACGGCCACGAGTGGCGCCAGGCCTTCACCCGCGGCCGGCCTCTGGGGCCCATCGAGCAGATCGCCCCCACCCGCAAGCACGGCACCGCGATCACCTTCGCCCCCGATCCGGTGATCTTCGGCGAGGGCGTCGCCTTCCGCCCCTCCCGGCTCTACCGGATGGCCCGCTCCAAGGCCTATCTGTTCGGCGGGGTCGAGATCCGCTGGACGTGCGATCCGTCGCGCATCCAGGACCAGACGCCGGCCGAGGCGACCTTCCGCTTCCCCAACGGCCTGGCCGACTTCCTGGCCGAGCGGGTCAAGGACATCGAGACCGTCACGCCGGAACCGTTCACCGGCCGCTACGAGCGTCCCGGCGAGACCGGCAAGGTCGAATGGGCGGTCACCTGGACCCCGGCCGGCTTCGGCGAGGCGGACGGCTTCCTGCAGTCCTACTGCAACACCGTGCCGACCCCGGAGGGCGGCACCCACGAGGCCGGCCTGCGCGCCGCCCTCACCCGCGGTCTGAAGCAATACGCCGAGCTCACCGGCGAAAAGCGCGGCGGGCTGCTCACCGCCGACGACGTGCTGGCCCAGGCCGGCGCCCTGGTCAGCGTCTTTGTCTCCAACCCGGAATTCCAGGGCCAGACCAAGGAGCGGCTGTCGTCCAGCGACGCCCAGCGGCTGGTCGAGACCGCCCTGCGCGATCCCTTCGACCACTGGCTGGCGGCCCAGCCCAAGTCGGCCACCGCGCTGCTCGAATTCGTGATCGAGCGCGCCGAGGAGCGGCTGAAGCGCCGCCGCGACAAGGAGGTCGCCCGCGCCTCGGCCACCCGCAAGCTGCGCCTGCCCGGCAAGCTCGCCGACTGCTCGGGCAGCGCCATCGACGGCGCCGAGATCTTCCTCGTGGAGGGCGACAGCGCCGGCGGCTCAGCCAAGCAGGCCCGCAACCGCAAGACCCAGGCGATCCTGCCCCTGCGCGGCAAGATCCTGAACGTCGCCTCGGCCTCCACCGACAAGACCGGCGGCAACAAGGAGCTGGCCGACCTGATGCTGGCCCTGGGCGTCCAGGGCGGGCTGAAGTTCAAGGAAGAAGAGCTGCGCTACGAGCGCATCATCATCATGACCGACGCCGACGTGGACGGCGCCCACATCGCCAGCCTGCTGATCACCTTCTTCTACCGGACCATGCCCGACATGATCCGCTCCGGGCGGCTCTACCTGGCCCTGCCGCCGCTCTACCGGCTCAGCCATGGCGGCAAGGCGGTCTATGCCCGCGACGACGCGCACCGCGACCAGCTGCTGGCCACCGAGTTCAAGGGCAAGAAGCCGGAGATGAGCCGCTTCAAGGGCCTGGGGGAGATGATGCCCGCCCAGCTCAAGGAAACCACCATGGATCCGCGAACGCGGACCCTGGCGCGGATCACCCTGCCCCGCTCGGAAGAAACGGTGGCCGACCTGGTGGAGGCCCTGATGGGCCGCAAGCCGGAGCTGCGCTTCCGGTTCATCCAGGAGAACGCCGAGTTCGCCGTCGCCGACCTCGACGTTTGAAGGCTTCGCCGAGAACTTGCATCGAAAATGCTTGACCTCCGGCGCCGTTCATGTTCTTCTTTTGTTCTATGGACAGCGACGCCGAGATGATGGAGCGGCACGGCCGGCTCCTGGCCCGCTTCGCGGAGCAGGCGGCCAGCCTGGCCGAGGATCTGCAGGCTTGCGCGCTGGCCGCTGAGACCCCTGAGCAGAAGCAGGCGCTCAGCCTCGCCTTCCACCGCATGGGCCGGGCGCTGCGCCAGACCCTCGCCCTCGAAGCCAAGCTGCGCCGCGACGCCAGGCGCGAGGACCGCCTCGAGGCGGACCGCGCCGACGAGATCACCGCCAGGCGCGTGAACGCCCGCAAGGCCCGGGTGCGCGGCGCCGTCGAGGCGCTGATCTGGGACGAGGTGGAAGACGACGAGCAGCTCGACGTCTTCCAGCGGCTCGACGAGCGCCTGGAATCCG
>JAQGIX010000089.1 GCA_028290925.1 Phenylobacterium sp.
GGCGGAGAGGCCGGCCAGCGCCAGCGCGTCGTCGAACAGCGCCGAGGGCCCCTCGCCCACCGGCTCCAGGGCCGCCGAGCCCAGCTGGTCGGCGGTGCGGGCGCGGAACCGGGCGATCACCGCCGAGCCGGCCTGCAGGAAGGGCTTCATCTTGCGCGAGGCGCCGCCGGCCACGTGGGCGGCGTACCTGCCGTGCCGGGCGGTGAGCAGCTCGACCACCGCCCCGGTCTCGCCGTGGGGGCGGGCGGACAGCACGAAGGCGTCGTCCTCGAATTCCATGCCGCCGACGTTAGCGCTTTTCGTACGCCTTGATCCGGTCCGTCGTGTCCTTGGCCAGGTCGTTGGGGATCGGGAAGGTGAGCGCGTACTGGGCGATCTTCCAGCCGTGCGGCCCCTTGACGAGGACGCCCGTGCCGCGGCTCATGCCGTAGCTCTTGGAGTCCAGCAGCTCGTCGAACCAGGCGACGCATTTGCAGGCGACGGGCGCGATGGTCACGTGGCGCTCCCGCGGGTGGTAGATCCAGCCCTTGCCGGCGGCGAACGACGCCTTGGCGTAGGCCTTGAACTCCGCGACGCTCCAGCGCTCGGCGGCGTCGGTGCCGATGAACACGCCGTCGGGGGTGAAGCGGTCGAAGTAGGCCGTGTAGTCGCTGTGCGCGGCGGCGGCGTGGAAGGCGTCGAGCGCCTGGCCGACGGCGGCTTCGTCAGGGCTGGCGGCGAGCGCGGGCGTCACCAGGAACAACCCCAACAGTGTCATCCCGGAAAGCGCGGAGCGCTTGTCCGGGACCCATGAGCGCCAGCTGGCGGAGATGACGCGGCGGCGGCGCCAAGGACGTCCTGCAAAATCGGCGCTGATGGGTCCCGGTCTTTCGCTGAGCGAAAACCGGGATGACACCCCAATTTGCACCGCTGCTTTACGCATCGAAGTCGAGGCCGACGTTGCCGTAGAACTCGCGCTTGTCGGCCCAGCCCTCGTCGACCTGCACGTGCAGGAAGAGGTGGGTGGTGTGGCCGAACAGCTCGGTGAGCTCTTCGCGGGACTTCTGGCCGATCCACTTCAGGGTCTGGCCGCCGGCGCCCAGCACGATGGGGCGCTGGCTCTCGCGCTGGACGTAGATCGTCTGCTCGACGCGGATCGAGCCGTCCGCCCGCTCCTCGAACTTGGTGGTCTCGACGGCGGCGGCGTAGGGCAGCTCCTCGTGCAGGCGCAGGTAGATCTTCTCGCGGGTGATCTCGGCGGCCATCAGCCGGGCCGGCAGGTCGGCGGTCTGGTCCTCGGGATAGAACCAGGGGTTCTCCGGCATGCGCTGCGCGAGCGCGGTCTTCAGGTCGTCGACGCCGGAGCCGGTCTTGGCCGAGATCATGAAGACGTCGGAATAGACGCCGGTCTCGAACAGGGTCTTCGACAGGTCGAGCAGGGTGTCGCGCTTCATCCCGTCGATCTTGTTGAGCGCCAGGATGGCGATCTTGCCGTTGGCCTTCAGGCCCTGGACGATCGAGACCACGTCCTCGGCGGAGCGGTGGTCGGCGGGCTTGGCGCCCGACTGGGCCGCGGCCAGCTCGGCGGGCGCGTCGACCAGGTGGACGATGACGTCGGCGTCCTCGGCCCCGCCCCAGGCGGCGCGGACCATGGCCCGGTCGAGCCGGCGGCGCGGCTGGAAGATGCCGGGCGTGTCCACCAGCACGACCTGCGCCTCACCCTCGATGGCGACCCCTCGAACGGGAAAGCGGGTGGTCTGCACCTTCTGGGTGACGATGGAGACCTTGGCCCCCACCAGGCGGTTGGTGAGCGTCGATTTGCCGGCGTTGGGGGCGCCGATGATCGCTGCGAAGCCGGCGCGGGTCATGAGGTTTCCGTCTGTCTGTCGAGCATCATCTGGGCGGCCAGTTTCTCGGCGTCGCGCTTGGAGCCGGCGGTAGCCACCTGCGGCGCGACGCCCGGCAGGCGCACCTCGATGGTGAACTGCGGCGCGTGTGAGGGACCCTGCTGCTTCAAGAGCACATAGTCGGGCAAAGGCAGGGCGCGCGCCATGGCCCATTCCTGCAACATGGTCTTGGGATCCTTCACCGGGGCGTCGAGGTTGGCGAACTTGTCGGCCCAGAACCCGGTGACGAAGCCGCGGGCGGCGTCGAGGCCGCCCTCGCGGTAGAGCGCCGCGATCAGCGCCTCGCAGGCATCGCCCAGCACCCGGTCGTTGTCGCGCGCGCCGACCCGGGTGGCGCTGGCGTCGACCCTGAGCGCGTCCGGCAGGCCAGCTGCGCGGGCCGCGTCGGCGCAGGCGTGGTAGTTCACCAGCCGGGTCATCAGCTTGGACAGCTCCCCCTCGCTGGCCTCGGGCAGGGCCTGGACGATGTGTTCGGCGACGATGAGGTTGAGCACCCGGTCGCCGAGGAACTCCAGCCGCTCGTTGTCGCCGACCTTGCGCGCGCCCTGGCCGACGCTGGCGTGGGTCAGGGCCAGCTCCAGGAGCTCGCGGTCGGCGAAGACGTGGCCGATCCGCGTCTCCAGCTCGGCGACGGCGGCAGCCCTCGCGTTCATTTGGGGGCGTTCATTGGAGGAGTTGGAAGAACCGGCTCGGGCGGGCGTTCAGCACCCAGGTCCAGGGCTTGAAGATCGAGGCGCCGGGTTTCCAGGAGAGCAGGATGATCTGCGCCTTGCCGACCAGGTTCTCGGCCGGCACGTAGCCCACCCCGCCCTGGGACGGCAGGACCCGGCTGTCGGAAGAGTTGTCGCGGTTGTCGCCCATCATGAAGTAGTCGCCCTCGGGCACCACATAGACGTCGGTGTTGTCCAACTCCTCGTTGGTCCCGAAGTCGTTGGTGGTGAAGGACTTGCCGTCGATGGTCTCGCGGTACTTGTAGACGTCGCGCACGAAGCCGTAGCCGGAATCCTCCTTGGAGACGCCGAGGAACACCCGCGGCACCTGCACGCCATTCAGGTAGAGCAGGCCCTGCTTCATCTGGATGCGATCGCCCGGCAGGCCGATCACCCGCTTGACGTAGTCGGTGTGGTTGTCGCGCGGCAGCTTGAACACGACGATGTCGCCGCGGTGCGCCGGATGGTCGAAGATCCGCCCCTTGAAGATCGGCGGGCTGAACGGGATCGAGTGGTGCGACCAGCCGTAGCTGAACTTCGAGACGATGATGTAGTCGCCTTCGTAGAGGTTGGGCTCCATCGAGGCCGAGGGGATGGTGAACGGCTGGAAGAAGATCACCCGCAGGAACAGCGCGATGAGCAGCGCATAGACCACGGTCTTGATGATCTCGACGACCTCGTTCGCGGCGCCGGATTTGGAACTCTGCGCGGCCTGCACGTTCTCGCTCATGGATGGTCCTGACAGCGTCCGGGCGACCGGACCGGGTGTAGCTACGCGTTGGAATGGGCGGGAGCAAGGCCAAGCGGAGCGTCGCGGCCGCTTTGCCGCTGGCCGCATCGCCCGGCCGGCGCGCCCGGAATACGATCGATCTAATGCAGCGGTTTCAGGGCGCGGCCGGGTTGGAAGTCGAGGACCCAGGTCCAGGGCTTGAACAGCGAGACGCCGGCCTTCCAGGACATGAGGACGATCTGCGCCTTGCCGATCAGGTTCTCGGCGGGAACGAAGCCCACCCCGCCGTCGGCCGGCGCGACGCGGCTGTCGGAGGAGTTGTCGCGGTTGTCGCCCATCATGAAATAGTGGCCCTGCGGCACCACGAAGACGCCGGTGTTGTCGAGGTCCTCGGTGAGGCCGAAGTCGTTGGTGACGTAGCTCTTGCCGTCGAGGGTCTCGCGGTAGCGGAACACCTTGCGGACGACGCCGTAGCCGGTGTCCTCGGTCACCTGGTCGAGGTAAGCGCGGGCGACCTGCACGCCGTTCAGGTAGAGCAGGCCCTGCTTCATCTGGATGCGGTCGCCGGGCAGGCCGATCAGCCGCTTGACGTAGGCGATGTCCGGATGGCTCGGCAGGGCGAAGACCACGATGTCGCCGCGGTGGGCCGGCTTCTCGAACAGGCGGCCCTGCAACAGCGGCGGGCTGAAGGGGACCGAGTAGCGCGACCAGCCGTAGGTGAACTTCGAAACGATGATGTAGTCGCCCTGGTAGAGGTTGGGCTCCATCGAGGCCGAGGGGATGGTGTAGGGCTGGAAGAAGATCACCCGCAGGAAGAGGAACAGCGCGATCGCCGGGATCACCGCCCTGGCGAGCTCATCCAGCTCGTGCAGCAGGCCCGATTTCCGCGCCGGCGCCTGCGCCTTGCCGCTCACCACCATTCGTCAAGACCCTCGAATCCGCTGGACCGGCGCCGTTGATACGACGCCGCCCGGCGCGGCGCCCATGAACTTTGGGTCATGACCTCCTTTTGGGCCGCTTCACGGCGACGGACGCCGCGCCGACCTGGCCGCGACGCCAGGCCCTAGCGGAACAGCTTGAGGTCGACGGCCTCGCCCATGGCGCGATAGCCGGCGTCATTGGGGTGCAGCCAGTCGCCGGACTGGAAGGCGGCGCGCAGCCTGGCCGGATCGGCCGGATCGCGGACGGCGGCGTCGAAATCGATCACCCCGTCGGCCTCGTGGGCGGTGCGGATCCAGCCATTGACCGCCTGGCGCACGGCCTCGCCGTCGGGACGGAAGTAGGCAGCGCCCTTGTAGGGCAGCACCGTGCCCATGATCACCTTCAGCCCGTGGGCGTGGGCGCGGGCGATCAGCTGGCGGTAGCCGGCGATCAGCGCCTCGGCCGAGGGCGGCGGGGGCGTGCCCAGGTCGTTGACGCCTTCCAGCACGACCATGTGCGTGGCGCCCGACTGGCCCAGCACGTCGCGGTCGAAGCGGGCGAGCGCGCTCTGGCCGAAGATCGGCAGCACGGCGTCGCTGAGCACCCGGTTGCCGCCGATGCCGGTGTTGGCGACGGCGGCGTTCGACCCGGCCGCGGCGAGGCGCTCGGCGAGGCGGTCGGGCCAGCGGCGGTTGGCGCCCACGGTCGACAGGTAGCCGTCGGTGATGGAATCGCCGAACGCCACGATCACCGGCCCGGCGGCGGCGCGCTCCACCTCGACGCCGGAGAGGAAGACGCGGTTCTCGGTGGTGGACGCCGGCGAGAAGGCGGCGCCCACGAAGTCGCCCGGCGGGGAGATTTCCGCCGTCTCGCCGCCCTGGGAGTGGCAGCCGCAGGGCTCGGTCTGGGTCGGGAAGTAGAGGCTGACCTGCAGCATCGCCAGCGGCCGGGTCGGTAGCGCGACGGGATCGCTGAGCAGCGGCGCATGGGCGCGCGCCACGGCGGACGGCGCGCCGGAGAAGGCGAGATCGCGCGCGCTGCCCGCGACGACCTTGCCGTCGGCCCCGAGAAGCGCCACCCGCGCCCGGCCGATGGCCAGCGGCTTGGAGCCATATTCGTTGGTGAAGCGCAGGCGCAGGCGCGCGCCGCCGGCGCTGAGGCGCAGCCGCTGGACCACGGTCTGGTTGTTGAGCGCCGGGCTCGCCCAGGTGGCGAAGCGCGCGGGCGCGACCGGCAGGGGCGGCGTGGGCGGCGCGGCCCAGCTTGCGACCCATTTCCCAGGCGCGGCCGCGGCCGATCCCGCCATGGCCAACGCCAGCGCGCAAATGATGAGCTTCAGCCGCATGCCACCCTCCCCGTACCGTGGCGGCGAGCATAGCTGTTTCGGCGGTCCCTTGAAGCACCGACGCGCGGCCTTGCCGTAGGGCGCCGGCTCGGTCACATAGCCACCATGGAGCGCCACACCCTGCCTGCCCTGCACGTCCTGCTCGCGCTCGCGGTGGTGGCGATCTGGGGCTCGAACTTCGTGGTGATCAAGGCGGCGCTGGGCCATCTGCCGCCGCTGACCTTCGCGGCGCTGCGGTTCACCCTGGCCTTCCTGCCGGCGGCCTTCTTCCTGAAACGGCCGGCGGTCCCCTGGCGCAACCTCGCGCTCTACGGCCTGCTGATCGGGGTGGGCCAGTTCGGCCTGCTGTACATCGCCATGAAGAGCCTGATCTCGCCGGGCCTGGCCTCGCTGGTGGTGCAGATGCAGGCCTTCTTCACCGTGGGCCTGGCCATGTGGCTGAGCGGCGAGCGGGTGCGGCCCTACCAGCTGGCGGCCCTGGGGCTGGCCGGCGCGGGCCTGGCCTGGCTGATCGTCCACGCCGGCGCCGAGGCGACGCCGCTGGGCCTGGCCCTGGTGCTGCTGGCCGGCCTCGCCTGGGCCGGCGGCAACATGACCGCGCGAGCCAGCGGCCAGGTCAACATGCTGGCCTATGTGGTCTGGGCGAGCCTGTTCTCCGCCCCGCCGCTGTTCGCGCTCGCCATCCTGATGGAGGGCTGGCCGACGGTGAGCGGCGCCATCGCCCATGCGGACGGGTCGGTGTGGGCCGCGGTGGCCTGGCAGTCGGTGGGCAACACCCTGTTCGGCTATGCGGCCTGGGGCTGGCTGCTGGCGCGGCACCCGGCGGCCGCCGTCTCGCCGCTCTCGCTGCTGGTGCCGGTGTTCGGCATGGGCGCCTCGGCCCTGCTGCTGGGCGAGGCCCTGCCCGCCTGGAAGCTCACCGCCGCGGCCCTGGTGCTGGCCGGCCTGGCGCTCAACGTCTTCTGGCCCCCGCTCGCCCGCCGCTGGCTGCCCGCCCCCGCCGCTTGAAGGAGCGTTCCGCCATGCCCAGCCGCGACACCGTCATGGCCTTCATCGCCGACGTGATGAGCGAGGACCACGTGGGGGCCATCGAGCGCTGGTACGCCGAGGACGCCTCCATGCAGGAGAACCAGGGCGAGCCACGGGTCGGGCGCGAGGTGCTGATGGCGGGTGAGCGGCGGATGCTGGCGCGGATGGCCGGCGTGAAGACCGAGCTGCTCGGCGGGCCGCTGATCGACGGCGACCAGGTGGCGATCCGCTGGCGCTTCACCTTCACGCGGCCGGACGGCGGAACCTTGAGCCAGGAGGAAGTCGCCTGGCAGGCTTGGCGCGGCGACAAGATCTGGCGCGAGACCTTCTTCTACGATCCGAAGCAGATGACCGGGTGAGCGCCCGGCCGGCCGGCTGGAGCAGATCGCCGCCGACCCCACTCAAATGATAAGATCGAAAGCAGTAGCTTTGCAGTTGAACGGTCACGCTGTCACCTTCTAAACTATGTCTTTGCAGCACCGCACGAGATAGCGTCAGTATATCTCGGACAATTTGAGTATTTTATCCCCCGTCTTATGGAACATCTCCGCGGCCTCAGGCTTTTTGGGGGCCGTGAGCGCGCCCAGCGCTCAGGCGACAGAAGGAGGCTCAGATGGCTCAAAACCAGGACAACAAGGGCGGCAGTGATCGCGGGAGTTCGAACCGCGGGTTCGCGGCGATGGACGACGACAAGCAGCGCGAGATCGCCAAGAAGGGCGGCGAGAGCGTGCCGGACGACAAGCGCAGCTTCTCGCAGGACCGCGAGCTGGCGTCGGAAGCCGGCAAGAAGGGCGGCGCCAGCGTCCCCGACGACAAGCGGCCCTTCTCACAGGACCGAAAGCTGGCCTCCGAGGCCGGCAAGAAGGGCGGCGAGGCTTCGCGCGGAGGCCGCTGAAGACCCGGGCCAGCCGGCGGCGCGGGGGCGCGCCGTCGGTTCGCGGCCTGACGGCTCAGACGGCGAGCGCCGGCTTCGTCTCATGGCCGCCGGCGGCCGGAGCCTTCTTCATCACCGAGATGTTGGTCCCGGGATGGGTGTCGGTCACGGTGACGTCGGCGCCGAGTTGCTTGGCGAGCGCCTGGACGATGCTGGTGCCGAGGCCGGCCTTGGCCGGCAAGCCGCCGGTGGGCATGCCCGCGCCATCATCCTTGACCGACAGCGTCCAGTCGGCCCCGTGGGTCTCGTAGCGGACCAGGATGTGGCCGGCGCGGCCGGCCGGGAAGGCGTGTTTCAGGGCGTTGATCACCAGCTCGGTGACGATCAGTCCCAGGCTGACCGACACATCCGCCGAGGCCGAGGCCCGGTCGGACTTGACCTCCAGCCGCAGCTTTTCCCGGTCGGAGATCATCGAAGCGCCGATGCTCTCGCACAGGTCGTTGAAATAGGCGCTGAGCTCGACGTCGCCCAGGCTCGAGGCCGCCAACTGGCGTTGCAGGGTGGCGACCGACATGACGCGGTTGTGGGCGTCGTAGAGGTGGCCCTTGGTCTCGACCGACGGCGCCCGGCGGGCGGTCTGCATCAGCACGCTGGCGATGATCTGCAGGCTGTTGGCGACGCGGTGCTGCAGCTCCTGGAACAGGATCGCCTTCTCGCGCAGCAGGTCGTCCTTGAGCCGCTCGGCGAGCCGCGCGTCGGTGACGTCGGACACCGCCAGCAGCAGCCGCACATTCTCCGGGTCTCCATGGTCGAGCCCGTGCGCGGTGATCACCAGCCGGCGCGGCTCGCGTCCGGGCCGCCTGAGGTCCATCTCGTAGGCCTGGACATCGGCCACGCCCGACAGGGTGGCCCGCAGCAAGGAGCGCAGCTGCGGCACGTCCCACTCGCCCTCGCCCAGGGCGAACAGGGAGCGGCCGGCGGCGGTGGCCGGGTCGATATGGAAGGCCTGGGCGAAGGACGCGCTGGCGGCGATCACCGTCAGGGCGCCGTCGAGCAGCAGAATCGGCGCGTCGGAGGACGCCACCAGCGCCAAGGCCAGGCTGTCCGTCACGATCGGAAGTATGGGCTTGTCGTCGGCCATGTCGCCCTAGGCGGCCGCCGGAGGCTCGCGAAGCGAAAGCCATTCCCGGCGCCAGTGATCGTCAGCCGAAGTCAGCTCCCGGAGTTCGGAGCCGTCAGAGCAAGCGCCCAGACTAACATGGATCAACCGCCCGTGGCGCGTAATCGGATGGGGAGCCCGTGGCGTCTCCGCGCACTAGGCGAGCGGCAGCGCCGGGCCGTTCAGAGCCGCAGGCGCGCCGGAGGGCTCGTCGATCGGGCCGAGATAGATCAGCCGGGCGGCCATGGCCCGCCATTGGGCGGCGAGAGTCAGGAATTCCAGGGCGATCGGCTGACTGACCGCGACGGATGCGTTGGCGGCGCATACGGACGCTCGCTCATGGCATTCTTCGGCGGTCATTTTGCGTGGGGTCCATCCTGTCGCGGGCCATCATAGCGTCCGCGCCGGTTGATCGTTCCTTAAGCATGTTAGGCCGTGACGCCCTATTCCGGCACGGCCTCGATGATCACGAAGGCCTGGGCGTAGGGGTGATCGTCGGTGAGCGAGAGGTGGATCATCGGCCTCATGCCGGCCGGGATGATCTCCGCCAGCCGCGCCGCCGCGCCGCCGGTCAGGGCCATGGTCGGCTGGCCGGAGCGCAGGTTGACCACCCCCATGTCGCGCCAGAAGACGCCCCGGCGCATGCCGGTGCCCAGCGCCTTGGCGCAGGCCTCCTTGGCGGCGAAACGCTTGGCGTAGGAGGCGGCGCGGTCGGGCTTGCGCTCGGAGCGGCCGCGCTCGATCTCGGTGAAGCAGCGGTTGGTGAACCGCGCGCCGAAGCGTTCCAGGCTCGCCTCGATGCGGCGGATGTCGGAAAGGTCCGAACCGATGCCGATGATCAAGCCGCCCTCACGGACGATGGAATTTCCTGGGGAAATTCCACCTATCTTTGTCCAACTTGAGCCAATTCGCCCGGCGAATTGGCTCGGGCTTCGTCCATCAGGGCGCGCATGCGCTGGATGGCGGGGCCGAGGCCGATGAAGATCGCCTCCCCGATCAGGAAGTGGCCGATGTTCAGCTCGACGAGCTCGCCGATGGCGGCGATGGGCTTCACCGTCTCGTAGTCGATGCCGTGGCCGGCATGGACCTCCAGGCCGAGACCGGCGGCCTGGGCGGCGGCGGCCTTCAGCTTCTCCAGCAGCGCCGGCGCGTGGGGCGAACGCTCGCGGACGGCGTCGCAGTAGGCGCCGGTGTGCAGCTCGACCACCGCGGTCCCCGCCGAGCCGGCGGCGGCGACCTGGGCGGGGTCGGCGTCAATGAAGCACGAGACCCGGATGCCGGCGGCGGAGAGCCGGCCGATCAGGGGCGTGATGACGTTGTGGCCTTTCACCACGTTGAGCCCGCCCTCGGTGGTGACCTCCTCGCGCCGCTCCGGCACCAGACAGGCGGCGTGGGGGCGGTGGGCGAGCGCGATGGCCTCCATCTCCGGCGTGACGGCCATTTCCAGATTGAGCGGCCGGCCCCGGCGCCGGGTGATGGCGACCAGGGCGTCGATGTCGGCGTCGGAGATGTGGCGGCGATCCTCGCGCAGGTGGGCGGTGATCCCGTCGGCCCCGGCGGCCAGCGCCATCTCGGCGGCGCGCACAGGGTCGGGATAGCTGGCGCCGCGGGCGTTCCGCACGGTCGCCACGTGGTCGATGTTCACACCGAGGCGAAGCTTCGACATGGCCCTACTCTCCCCCGCTCATCCCCGCGAAGGCGGGGACCCAGCGGGCATGTGGGAAGCTGAACCGGCTCGGCCAAGTGTCCGATTCAGCTTGGGTTCCCGCCTGCGCGGGAATGAGCGGAAGGATCATGCCCTGAGCCTCTTCGAGCCCGGCTCCTCGGCCGGCAGGGCGGCCAGCTCCGGAGGGATCTCGTCCTCGGCGTAGGACGGCACGTCGAGGGTGGCCAGCGCCACCAGCGGGTAGCCGACGTCGGCGCGGCCGCCGGAACGGTCGACGATGCAGGCGCAGCAGAGCACCTCGCCGCCGGCCGCGGCGATCGGCTCGATGGCCTCGCGGAACGAGCCGCCGGTGGTGATCACGTCCTCGATCACCACCACCTTGGCGCCGGGTGCGATGCTGAAGGCGCGGCGCAGGCGGAAGGCGCCGTCCTCGCGCTCCACGTAGAGGGCCGGCACGCCCAGCCAGCGGGCGGTCTCGTAGCCGGGGATGATCGCGCCGACGGCGGGCGAGACGATGACGTCGGGCTTGCCGAACCCGGCCTCGATCTTCTCGGCCAGCGCCTTGCAGAGCCGCGCGGTGCGGTCGGGATACTGGAACACCAGGTTCTTCTGCAGGAACACGGGTGAATGCCGGCCCGAGGCCAGGATGAAGTGGCCTTCGCGCAGGGCCCCTGCGCCGCGGAACTCGTCGAGGACGTCTTCGGTGTTCATGTGGTCCGAAATAGTGCGGTTTGGCGGAGATCGGAAGTGCGGCCCGCCAAGCTTGGCCGCTGTCGGGCGATATGGTGTGCTGCGCGCGATGGCCAACCGTTTGAAGCTATGCGTCGTCGCCCTCGCCGCCCTGCTCGGCGCCGCGCCCGCCGAAGCCCTGGACCGCGCGGCGTGGCTGAGGGACCTCGACCAGGCGCGGGCGGCCGTCGCCGGCAAGTACGCCAACCTGGAATGGCTGGCGCGGGATCGTGACGTCGATGTCGGCCGGCTGTTCGACCAGGCCCGCAGACAGATCGCGAGCTCCAAGAGCGACGCGGGCGCCAGGGCCGCCTTTGACCGGCTGGTCCGCGGCATGGGCGACGGCCACGTGGAGATCAGATGGCCCGCGGCCGACCCGGCCGCCGACCCGCCCGCGGCGCCCTGCGCCGCCCTCGGCTTCGGAGACCGGCGGATCGGCAAGCCCCTGCCCGCCTTCGCCACCGGCTATCGCGCGATCCGCGGGCCGGAGGAATTCCCGGCGGGGCTGATCAGGGCCGGCGGGCGGCAGGTGGGCGTGGTGCGCATCGACCAGTTCGGGCCGGAGCCGGATCCGGCGCTGTGCAAGGCGGCGCTCCAGGCGCTCGCCATTCCGGCCGACCGGCCCTGCGACGACGCCTGCGAGAGGCGCATGCTGGCGTGGCTCTACGGGCGGCTGACGCAGGACTTCGCCGCGACGCTGCACGCGCTGCGACGTGCCGGCGCCCAGACGCTGGTGGCGGACCTCACCGGCAACGGCGGCGGCAGCGAATGGGCGGAAGCCGCGGCGCGGATGGTCACGCCGCGCCGGCTGACCGCCGAACGGATGGGCTTCGTGCGAAGTCGCCACTGGACCGAGAAGTGGGCCCGCGACGCCGCCGTTCTGCGGGCGGCTGCGGCGCGCGAGACCGGACACGACCGGGCCTTCCTGCTCAAGGCCGCCCAGGCCTACGACGCGCGACGCACGGCCGCGGCCACGCGCTGCGACGGCGAGCCCCTGTTCCGCAAGGGCCGCCCGGCCTGCCGATGGGTCGTCAGGGGCTTCTTTGCGACCGGCTTCGTGGGCGCGGCCGACCCGAGCCGTTTCCGCGGCAAGCCCTGGGCCGGCCGGATCTTCAGCCCGAGCAAGTACGCCTATGCAGAGGGCGTCTGGCGAGGACCGCTGATCGTGCTGGTGAACGGCGGCACCTGGTCCGCGGCCGAAGAGTTCGCGGCCGAGCTGCAGGACAACCGCGCCGCGGTGATCATGGGCGCGCCGACCGGCGGCGCGGGCTGCGGCCACACCGACGGCGGCGATCCGACGACGCTCAGGAACTCAGGCGCGGTGCTTCTGCTGCCGGACTGCGTGCGGCTCCGCGCCGACGGCTCCAACGAAGTGACCGGGGTGCGCCCGGACGTGGCGGTGGACCTGCACGGTCACGACGGGGCCCGGCGACAGGCGAAGCTCTGGGCGCAGAAGCTCCCGGAGGCGGTGCGACGCGCGTCGGCCCTCTACGGCCGGCCGCGTCGATGATCGTCGAAACGCTCTCCACAAGCCGGGAGCGGGCCACAGGCTAAGACGGGAGATATCCGGCGCGGGCCAGCATTCCGCCGGCGGCTTGCTCGACGATCCGGCGCTCGGCCGCCGAGAGGTCGGTGCGCCACCGTTCCAGGGCGTCGCGGTGGATCGTCCGGCCGGGCTGGTTGGAGTTGGCGTGGCCGACCTTGGTCAAGGCCTCGTGGAGGCCATCGGCCTCGAGGACGGCGTCGTTCCAGTCCAGTCCCAGGAAGGCCAGCAACCGGCGAACCGTGCGCTCGGGATCGCCGACCAGATCTTCGTAGCGGACTTCATAGTACCGCGGATCGTGTCGATATCGTCGCCCGGCCGCCACATGGAAGCCCCAGTAGGCCGCGCACTCTTCGAGCGCTTCGGCCGAGCTGCGATCCGCCGCGGTGATCTTCGCCCATGGCATCCCCCGGAGCGAGCAGGCCACGTCGCGACCGTCGCGGATGACATGGATGAACCGCGCCCCGGGAAAATGCCGCCACAGGAAACCCAACCGCAGCACGTTCCAGGGCGTCTTTTCCGCCCAGATCGGCTTGCCGCATCGCTCCAGCCAGGCTTGCTGGAAGAGGTCTATGAACTCGGCCTGCGAGCCGCTGCGCCGCTGAAGGTCTTCGACGGAGCCGGGCGCGAACCCAAACCGGGCGTCGATCTCGCGAGCTTCAGTGATGCGCCGCAGGAAGATCGTGCTCTCCGGACCCGCCGCCACCTGCGGGTGACAGCCGAGCAGCGCCTGGGTGAGAGTCGTCCCGCTGCGCGGGCAGCCGCCGACCACGATCGGCGCCGTGTCGGAGACGTAGGTCGGCGTCGCCAGCGACAGGAGCCGCCAGCGGCGGTGGTAGCCAAGGAGGTCATACAGATCGACGGGCGAGCGGGATGGCCCTCGATCTAACCCGACGGCCACGGCCGAAATGGGCGAGGTGTCACTTGTACGCATACCAACCGCAGACAACATGACGCCGCGACTCCCACAGCACCTCAGCCACTATTATTTCGCCATGTCGGATTTCGCAATGGCCTCGCTTTGCGGTCGCTACGCAGGGCGCGGACCGGCGGCGATCAACGCCGGGCGGCGGGAACGTCGGGGCCGATCATCGTGGCGCTGTGGAAACCGCTGAAGCGGGCGCTGACGCGCTGACCTCCTCTCCCCCGGGGGAGAGGGGAAGATGAGGCGCGGCTGGACGAGCCGCATTATCCAATGGTGGGTCGGGGGGATCTAATAGCGGGTCGAAGGGCCTGACTGGACCTCAGCCGGCGATGGACGCGCCGCGTCTCCCCTCACCCTGCCCTTTCTCCGCCAACGCGGAGCGGGGACTACGCCTTCGCGCGGTCGACGGTCTCGACGCTGGGGTTGGCGCGCAGGGCGGCGGCGATGTGGGTCAGGTGCTTGGCGTCAGTGACGTCGACGTCGATGTCCACGTCGAAGAAGTCCTGCTGGCGGTGGTGCATGCGCAGGTTGACGATGTTACCGCCCGCCTCGCCGATCACCGTGCAGACCTGGCCGAGCACGCCGGGCGCATTGCGGATGGTGGCGCGCAGGCGGGCCCGGGCGATGGCGTTGCGCTCGGCCTCCGGCGTCCACTGCAAGTCGCGCCACAGCTCCTCGCGGTCCTCGAACTCGGCGAGCTTCTCGCAGTCGATGGTGTGGACGGTGAGGCCGCGCCCGTCGCTCTCCAGGATGCCGACGATGCGGTCGCCGGGCACCGGCGAGCAGCATTCGCCGAAGTGGATGGTGACGCCAGGCGTCAGCCCGCTGCCGCGCACGTAGAGCCGGGCCTGCTTGCCGCCCTCGATACGCCGGCGGGCGGCGGCGGCCTCGCGCTCGGAGACCTTCAGGCCCGGGAAGATCGCCTCCAGCACCAGCGGCGGGGCGACGCGGCCGCGGCCGACGGCCTCGAACAGGTCGTCCTCGTTGGCCACGGCGAAGCGGTCGAGCGCGGGGCGCAGGGAGACGTCCTTCAGGGTCTTGCCGACGCTCTCGAAGGTCTGCTGCACGGTGGCCCGGCCGAGCTTGGTGAACTCCTCCTTCTCGGTCAGGCGGATGTGGCGGCGGATGGCGGAGCGCGCCCGTCCCGTCACGGTCAGGGAGCGCCAATCCGGCGGCACGGCCGGCTTGCCGCCGCGGATCACCTCCACCACGTCGCCGTTGGAGAGCACGGTGCGCAGCGGCTTGAGCTCGCCGTTGATCTTCACGCCGACCGTGGTGTCGCCGATGTCGGTGTGGACGGCGTAGGCGAAGTCGAGCGGCATGGCGGCCCTGGGCAGGCTGACCAGCTGGCCCTTGGGGGTGAACACGAACACCTGGTCGAGGTACATCTCGAGCTTGGCGTGCTCGACCAGCTCCTCGGCGTCGCCGCCGTGCTCCAGCACCTGAACGAGGTGGCGCAGATTGACCAGCGGGTCGCGCCCGCCGGCCGCTTTTTGGTGTTCGATATCAAAGCCGTACGACTGATCCTTGTAGCGCCAGTGGGCGGCGACGCCTTCCTCGGCGACGAGGTCCATGGCCTCGGTGCGGATCTGCATTTCGATCCGCATACCCTTTGGCCCGACGACGGTGGTGTGCAGCGAGCGGTAGTTGTTGCGCTTGGGAGTGGAGATGAAATCCTTGAACCGCTCGGGCACGCTGGACCAGGCGCGGTGGATGACGCCGAGCGCGCGGTAGCAGTCCTCCTCGGTGTCGACGATCACCCGGAAGGCGTAGATGTCGGAGAGCTGGGAGAAGCCGATCGATTTACGCTGCAGCTTGCGCCAGATCGAATAGGGATGCTTCTCGCGGCCGAACACCCGGGCCGGGACGGCGGCGGCCTCCAGGCGCGAGGCGATCTCGCCGGAGGCCATGGACACCGCCCCGCCCTGCTGCTGACGCAAGGTCTCGAGACGGCGCAGGATGGCGTTGTGGGCCACCGGATTGAGGTGCTCGAAGGCCAGCTCCTCCAGCTCCGTGGTCATCCGGTGCATGCCGATGGAGCGGGCCAGCGGCGCGTAGATATCCAGGGTCTCGCGGGCGATCCGCTCGCGCTTGGCCGCCTGCTTGATGTGCTGCAGGGTGCGCATGTTGTGCAGCCGGTCGGCCAGCTTGACCATCAGGACGCGGACGTCCTTTGAGATGGCCAGGATGAACTTCCGCAGGTTCTCCGCCTGGCGCAGGTGCTCCGAGGAGAGCTCCAGCTTGGAGAGCTTGGTGACGCCTTCCACCAGTTCGCCGATCTCCGGGCCGAACAGGCTGTCGATCTCGGCGCGGGTGACCGGGGTGTCCTCGATCACGTCGTGCAGCAGGGC
>JAQGIX010000098.1 GCA_028290925.1 Phenylobacterium sp.
GCGGCCAGGTCGCGCTGGGGGAGCAGGCTGCCGGCCGCTGGGGTCTGGCCGCCCGGCAGGAAGACGGCCGCGGTGGGTCCGTGGCGCTCCAGGATCGGCCGGAACAGGGTCAGCACGTGGGCGGCCAACACGCTGAGCGGCGCGCCGTCCTCGGCATAGCCGATGGCCGGCTGGGCCAGCTCGCCGAAACCGCGGCGGCCGAACCGCTCGAGCAGCAGGCGATAGCCGTCGATCATGCCGGGCACGCTGATCGACAGCCCGCCGCGCAGGGGCATGCGTTCGCCGCCGTCCGTGCCGCGTTCCGCGCTGGCCCGCACCATGGCCAGGCTCGCCTCAGCCGGGGCGACGCCGCTGCCGAGGATCGCGACGGGATCGCCCGCGCCCGGTCCGGGATGGACGATGGCGAACAGGTCGCCGCCGAGGCCGCACATCTCGGGCATCACCACCGCCGCCGTCAGCCCGGCCGCTACCGCGGCGTCGACGGCGTTGCCGCCGGCCTGCAGGACGCCGAGGCCCGTCGAGACGATCAGCGGATGGGCGCCGGCGACCATCCCGCGGCGGCCGACCGCCGGGAAGGTCCGCCGCCTGGGCCACGGCGGCCGCGTCGCCAGGTCGCCGGGAAAGCCGAGCTGCGTCATCGCCCAATGCGAGCCCGGCCACGGGCGGCTGTCAACGGCGCAGCTTCGCGGCTAGCTTTCGCCGCATCGGCAACGCCATAGCCCGGCGCCCGTTGGAGGTCCGATGAAGCATCTGCCCAATATCCTGACATCCATGCGCCTGGTCCTGGCGCTGTTCATGTTCGTGGCCCTGGCCGCCGCGTCGGGCTCCCTGCCGGGCCTGGCCGACAGCCTGACGCCGCCGGTGCAGTTCGCGCTGGAGCGCTGGGCGGTCTACGCCTTCATCGTCGCCGCGGTGACCGACTTCTTCGACGGCTGGCTGGCGCGCAAGCTGAACGCCACCTCGGTCTGGGGCGCGATCCTCGATCCGATCGGCGACAAGGTGCTGGTCTGCGGCGCGGTGCTGGGCCTGCTGGCGCTCGGCCCCCAGCCGATGGTGGTGCTGCCGGCGGGCCTGATCCTGTTCCGCGAGTTCACGGTCAGCGCGCTGCGCGAAGTGGGCGCCGGCAAGGGCGTGAAGCTGCCGGTCACCCTGCTCGCCAAGTGGAAGACGACGCTGCAGCTGACGGCGCTGGCGTTCGAGCTGGTGGTGGCCGCCTGGGGCGCCTTCAGCCTGCCGGACGCGCTGCACGATCCGGTGGCGCTGTTCGCCCACGGCCTCTTCTGGCTGGCCGCCCTCGTCACCCTGATCACCGGCGCCCAGTACTGGGAGCAGACCCGCAAGGCGCTGTCGTAGGCCCTATTTGGCCGCCGGCTTGCCGCCCGCCCATTCGGTCTCGATGGTGACGTCGATATGGTCGCCGACCCCCATGTTGGTGCCGGGGGCGGGGATGCCGTAGGCGATCCCGAAGTCCGAACGCCGAATGACCCCGTGGCCGGAGAAGCCGATGCGCGCGCCGCCGGGGTCGAAGCTGTTGGGCGGGTAGCCGCCGTTGAAGGTGGCGTCCAATACGACCGGCTTGGTGACGCCGTGCAGGGTGAAGTCGCCGGTCACCTTGGCGGTGTTGGGGCCGGTCATCTCCACCTTGGTCGAACGGAAGGTGATCGCCGGGTACTTGCCCGCGTCCAGCCAGTTCGGGCCGAGCAGGGTGTCCCTGAAACCGGCCGGCGGCATAGGCAGGTGCAGCGATTTGGGATCGATGGTCGCCGTGACGCTCATGGCGGCCGGATGGGCCGGATCGAAGGCCAGCTTACCGTCCACGGCGTCGAAGCCGCCGGTGAAGCGCGAGAAGCCCATGTGGCTCAGCCGGAACACCACCGTCGAATGGTTCTTGTCCAGGTTGTAGGTCCCGGCGGGCGCGGCGGTCTTGCCGGGCGGTCCGGCGACCACCGGCTCGCCCGCGGGCGGCGCGGCCAGGGCCGGAACGGCCAACAGGGCCGCGCAGGCGCAGAGCGCCACGCTCATCTTCGTGCTCATCATCGGTCTCCCCCTCTTGGCGCCCAGTCTAGCGCTTCGGCGTGTTGAAAGCCCACTCGACCCCGAACGGGTCGCGAACTGTGCCCCAGCGGGCGCCCCAGAACATGTCGGCGATCGGGTTGACCACCTCGGCCCCCGCCTTGATCGCCCGTTGGGCCCAGGCGTCGGCGTCGTCGACCTCGAGCGTGAGCATGAACCCGGCCGGCGGAACCCAGGGGTGGCCATGCTCCGGAAAGGCGTCGCTGAGCATCACCGAGCCGTCGTTGATGTAGAGGTGGATGTGCATGAACTTGCCGTCCGGATTGCCCATACGCGACACCTCTTCCGCGCCGAAGGCCGCTTGATAGAAGGCCGAAGCCTTGGCGGCGCCGTCGACGGTCAGGTAGGGCGAAACGCCGCCCTTCACCTGCGGTTGCGCGGCGGGGGCGTCCACGGTCTCGGTGGTCATTTCGGGTTCCTCCAGTCTATTCCCCCTAGGACGAAGGAACTGGGCCGCGACCGACACCGACGGCTGCGAAATCGTCAGGCCGAGGCGCTGTCGCGCATCAACCGGTCCAGATGCTGCCGGATATGGGCGGCTTCCGCCACTGTGTTGGCGAGCCCGATGGCGCGGTCGAAGGCGGTGCGCGCCTCTCGCTGGCGGCCGAGCTGCATCAGGAGCGCGCCCTTCAGCCCGAAGAAATGGAAGTAGCCGCCGAGCGCCTCCTCCAGCGGTTCGATCAGGTCCAGCGCCGCGCCCGGGCCGTCCACCTTGCTCACCGCCACGGCGCGATTGAGGGTGATCACCGGCGAGGGTTGCATGCGCTCCAGGGCGGAATAGAGCCGCTCGATCTGCGCCCAGTCGGTGTCCCCGGGCTTGGCGGCGCGGGCGTGCAGCGCGGCGATCGCGGCCTGCACCTGGTAGGGGCCCGGCCGGTTGTGGCGCATGGCCTTGTCGATCAGGGCCAGGCCCTCGTTGATCAGTTCGCGGCTCCAAATCCCGCGGTCTTGGTCCTCCAGCAGCACGACCGCGCCCTCGCCGTCAAAGCGGGCGGCGGCCCGCGAGTGCTGCAGCACCAGCAGGGCGGTGAGGCCCATGACCTCCGGCTCGGAGGGGAACAGCCGCTGCAGCAGCCGGGCGAGGCGGATGGCCTCCTCGGACAGCGGGTTCCGCGCGGCGGCGTCCTTGGCTGCGGTGGAATAGCCCTCGTTGAACACCAGGTAGATCATCGCCATGACCGCGGTCAGGCGCGCGTCGCGCTCCTCCGGCGTCGGCGTCTCGAAGGGCACGCCCCCGGCGCCCACCTGGCGCTTGGCGCGGGTGATCCGCTGCTCCATGGCCGCCTCGCCAACCAGGAAGGCGCGGGCGATCTGCTTCACCGACAGGCCGGAGACGACGCGCAGGGCCAGCGCGATCTGCTGGGTGGGCGGCAGGCCCGGATGGCAGCAGATGAACAGCAAGCGCAGGATGTCGTCGCGGTAGTGGGCGCCGTCCAGCCGTTCGGCCATGGGCGTCTCGACGTCGTCGAGGTCCGACAGCACCTCCTCGGAGGGCAGGGCGTCGTGGCGGCTGGTCTTGCGCACGGCGTCGAGGGCGGCGTTGCGGCCGACCATGATCAGCCAGGCGGCGGGGTCGCGCGGCGGCCCGTTCTGCGGCCAGGCCTTCAGGGCGCGCAGGCAGGCGTCCTGATAGGCCTCCTCGGCAGTCTCCAGGTCGCGGAAGTAGCGCAGCAGGGCTCCGATCGCCTGGGGGCGGGCGGACGTCAGGGCGGCGTCGATCCAGGCGAGGTCGGTCATCGGGCGTGTTCCGTCGCCGCTTCGCTCTGCGGCAGGTTGCCCGGCAGGAACAGGCGGATGGGCCGGATCTCGTAGGAGCCGCCGGGGTTGGCCTCGGCAAGGTCCTTGGCGATGGCCAGCGCCTCGTCGAGGTTCTCCACGTCGACGACGTAAAAGCCCAGCAGCTGCTCCTTGGTCTCGGCGAACGGGCCGTCGATCACCACCGGGGGGTCCGATTTGCGAAGCGTGGCGGCGGTGGTGGTGGCCATCAGCCGAAGCGCAGGGCCGAGCTTGCCCGCGTCGTGCAGCTTGCCGTGCACCTTGGCGAGCCGGTCCATGACCGCATCGTCCTCCTCCTGGCTCCAGGAGAAGACCACGTCCTCGGCGTTGTAGCAGAGCAGGGCGTAGAGCATCGGCGCATCCTCGAGAGCGATCGCGGGTTCCAACGGTAGGCTGGCCGGCCGTGCCCGTCGAGCGCTCCCCAAGGACGCCGCGGCGCGCGCCGCGCCGACAATCGCCGGCGATTAAATTCAGGTCGCCAGGGCCCCATAAGCGGCTTTCCAGAAGTCCTTGTGAAGGGCCGGTGGGTCGGGGCTGTCGAACACCCGCTGGGTCAGCAGGATGGCGACCAGCCCGCTGGCCGGATCGTTGAACCAGGAGGTGCCGAAACCACCGTCCCAGCCGTAGGCGCCGGGCGGCAGGCCTTCGGGGCCCGGTTCGACCCGCACCGCCACGCCGTAGCCCCAGCCGCGGCTGGGCCCAAGGATGTCCTTGCCGCCCGATCGCTGGGCCGGGGTCAGGTGGTTGGTCTGCATGGCCGTCAGCGAAGCCCGCGAGAGCAGCCGCCGGCCGTCGGGCGTGAGCCCGGTCTGCAGGAAGCGCGCGAAGGCGGCGAAGTCGTCGGCCGTGGAGACCAGGCCACTGTCGCCGGCCGGGAAGGCCGGCGGCTTGGCGTACATCCCGGCCGGTGGGTCGAAGAGCACGAGCTTGCCGTTCTGCGGGAAGTAGCCGGTCGCCAAGCGGCCGATCTTCTCAGGCGGCGCGTAGAAGCCGGTGTCTTTCATGCCCAGCGGTCCGAGGATCCGCTCCTGGAACACCGCGCCCAAGGGCTTTCCGGCGGCGCGGGCGACCAGCATGCCCTGGACGTTCGAGCCCAGGCTGTAGAGCCACCGCTCGCCCGGCTGGTACATCAGCGGCAGGGCGCCCAGCCGCTTCAGCCACTCGTCCGGGCCCGCCGGCGAGGCCGGATTGGGCATGCCGAAGCCGGCCAGGCCGTCGACCGCCTTGAGGATCGGATAGGGCTCCGCCGAAAAGACGATGCCCCAGCCCAGGCGGAAGGAGAGCGCATCCTCGACGGTGATCGCCCGCGCGGCCGGCACGGTGTCGTCCAGCGGGCCGTCGATGCGGCGCAGCACGCGGCGGTCGACGAGTTCCGGCAGCAGGCGGTCCACCGGCTCGTCCAGCCGCAGCTTGCCGTCCTCGACCAGCATCATCATCGCCGCGGCGGTCACCGCCTTGGTCATGGAGGCCAGGCGGAACATCGTGTCCCGCCGGACGGGATCATCGGCATCCAAGGTCTTTGAGCCCATCGGGTAGGCGTGGGTTTCGCCGCTCCGGCTGACCAGAGCCACCATCCCGGGCGCGGAGCCACGGGCCAGGTGGTCCTGAAGGACGCCCTGGAGATGGTTCAGTCCGGCTTCGCTGAAGGCCAATTTGCTTCTCCCTGTCGCCGGAGGCCCCAGAAGGGTCGCGCCGGCCAGGGCGGCCGCCCCGAACAGCGCATCCCGACGGCGTGTCGATCCGGTCATGACGGCCTCCCCAGTGGCTTCCCTAGGACGGCCAGGACCAACCGATTCCGACCGTGGCGCTCAGCATTCGGCCAGGTTGACCGCCAGGCCGCCCAGCGAAGTTTCCTTGTAGATCGAGCTCATGTCCTCGCCGGTCCGCTTCATGGTGGCGATGACCTTGTCGAGGCTGACCGAGTGCTCGCCGTTGCCGAGCATGGCCAGCCGCGTGGCGTCGATGGCCTTCACCGCGCCCATGGCGTTGCGCTCGATGCAGGGGATCTGCACCAGGCCGCCGATCGGGTCGCAGGTGAGGCCGAGGTTGTGCTCCATGGCGATCTCGGCGGCGTTCTCGATCTGGGCGTTGGAGGCCCCGAGCGCGGCGGCGAATCCCGCCGCGGCCATCGAGCAGGCGACACCCACCTCGCCCTGGCAGCCGACCTCCGCCCCGGAGATCGACGCCTTGGTCTTGTAGAGCGAGCCGATGGCGGCGGCGGTGAGCAGGAAGGTCCGCCGCCCCTCCGGCGTGCCCTGGTGGAAGCGGTCGTAATAGCGGAGCACCGCGGGCAGCAGGCCCGCCGCGCCGTTGGTGGGGGCGGTGACCACCTTGCCGCCGGCGGCGTTCTCCTCGTTCACGGCCAGCGCCCAGAGATTCACCCAGTCCAGCGCGGCCAGGGGATCGGCGATCCGCTTGTCGGCGTCGCACATCAGGCTCTGCAGCACCTGGCGGGCGCGGCGCTGGACCTTCAGGCCGCCCGGCAGGATGCCCTCGGCGCGCACGCCGCGCTCGATGCACGCGAACATCGCCTCGGTGATCTCGTCCAGGCCGGCCAGCACCTCGGCCTGCGACCGCGCGGCGGTCTCGTTGGCCAGCACCAGCTCGGCGATGGTCAGGCCGTGCTCGGCGGTCATCTCCAGGAGGTCGGCCCCGGAGTCGAACGGGTAGGGGATCGGTGGCCCCGGCTCGGCGGGGGCGTTCAGGCCCATTTCGTCCTCGTCGCGCACAAAGCCGCCGCCGATCGAGAAATAGGTGCGTCCCGCCAGCGTCTTGCCCTCCGCGTCGAGGGCCTCGAACTTCAGGGCGTTGGGGTGTTGCGGCAGGCGGGTGCGGCCTTCCCAGCGCAGGTCGCGGCCTTCGTCGAAGGCGATCTCGCTCTCGCCGCCCAGCTTCAGGCGATGGCTCTCGCGCACCGCCGCGACGGTGCGGTCCGCCTCGTCCGGATCCAGGCGGCGGGGCTCGAAGCCGGCCAGGCCGAGGATCACCGCCCGGTCGGTGGCGTGGCCCCGGCCGGTCAGCGCCAGGGAGGCATAGAGGGTGGTCTCCACCCGCGCGGTCTTCGCCAGCAGGCCGGCCGCGCGCAAACGGCCCAGGAACCGGCCGGCGGCGGTCATCGGGCCCATGGTGTGCGAGCTGGAGGGCCCGATCCCGAGCTTGAACATGTCGAAGACGCTGACGGTCATACTTGCGGACGCTCGGCTTCAGCTCATCGGATTGGCGGGCGGCGGCGGATCGCCGGGCAGCGGGATGAACTCCTTGTCGTCCGCGTCGGGCAGCTTCATGCGGCCGGCCCGCCAGTCGGCCTTGGCCTGTTCGAGGCGCTCCTTGGAGGAGGCCACGAAGTTCCACTCGATGAACCGCGGGCCCACCGGCTCGCCGCCCAGCAGCATGACGATCGCCGGAGTGACGGCCTTGATCAGCACCGGCTCGCCCGGCGCGAAGACCAGCATCTGGCCGTCGTGGAACTCGCGGCCGTCCACCTCGACGATCCCCTGGGCCACATAGGCCGCACGCTCGGGATACTCGGCCGGCAGCTGAGCGGTCGCGCCGGCCTGCAGCCGCCAGTGGACGTAGAACATCGGCGAGTGGGTCTTCACCTTGGCCTCCGCCCCGAACGCCTTGCCGGCCACCAGCCGGGCCCACAGGCCGGCGCCCTCATAGGTGGGCAGGTCGTCGACGCCGTGGTGGAAGAACCCGGGATCGGTCTCCTCCGCCTCCAGCGGCAGGGCGACCCAGGCCTGGATGCCGTGCATCCGCCCGCCGGTCTGGCGCAGGTGCTCGAAGCGCTCCGAATGGGTGATCCCCTTGCCGGCGGTCATCCAGTTGACCTCACCGGGATGGATCTCCTGGACCGAGCCGACGCTGTCGCGGTGGGTGATCTCGCCTTCGAACAGGTAGGTGACGGTGGAAAGCCCGATATGCGGATGCGGCCGGACGTCGACGTTGCGGGGGAACCCCGCCTCGAACGACACCGGGCCCATGTGGTCGAAGAAGATGAAGGGGCCGACCATCTTGCCCGCGTGATACGGCAGGAGCCGGCCGACCTCGAAGCCGCCGAGATCCTTCCGCCGCTGGTCGATGACGAACTCGATCATGACGCCTCCGCGTGGCTAGAGCGAAGGGCTCAGCCTTGCGCGCTTATATAGGGGCTGACCAGTCCGAGGGGCGCGGCGGTGGTGTTCTTCACCGACCGGATGACGATCCGGCTCTCGATGTTGGAGACCAGGCCCAGCGACAGGATCTTGTCGCGCAGGAAGTCGTCGAAGGCGTGCATGTCGCGGGTGACGATGCGCAGTTCGTAGTCGGCCGAGCCGGTGACCGTGGCGCACTGCACCACCTCCGGAAGCTTGGTGATCGCCTGCTCGAAGGCGTCCAGGTTCTCCTTGGTCGGCAGGGAGAGCTTGACGGTGCAATAGACCTCGAAGCCGAGGCCCAGGAGGTCGCGATCCAGGATGGTCACGCGCCGCTGGATGATGCCGGCGTCTTCCAGTCGCTTGATACGCCGCCAGCAGGGGCTTGAGGACAATCCGACCCGATCCGCGATCTCGGCCACCGAAAGGGCCGCGTCATGCTGGATCAGGTCGAGAATCTTAGCGTCGACCGAGTCCAAGGTCTCCGACAAGTTTTCCTCCTTAATTTGCCCTTTGAGGGCCTTGTTCGTGCCCCGGAACCGCAAGGCAGGGGCACGCTTTTGGTAAGCAATTGCCGCGATCTTATATGATCATTCTAATGCGCGAGCGAGGCCCAGAAGGAAAGAAATTGCGATGCGGCACACAGAAGTGACGCTCGACGACAAATTTCTCCTCACGGAGGGCCGCGTCTTCATCACCGGCGTGCAGGCCCTGCTGCGGGTGCTGATCGACCGGCGCCGGCTGGACCAGGCGGCGGGGCTGAACACCGCCGGATTCGTCTCAGGCTATCGCGGCTCGCCGCTCGGCGGCCTCGACCAGCAGGCGCACCGCGCAGAGAAATTCCTGGCTGAGGCGAACGTGGTCTTCAAGGAAGGCCTCAACGAGGACCTCGCCGCCACCGCCGTCTGGGGCAGCCAGCAGGCCAACCTGTTCCCCGGCGCCCTCTACGACGGGGTGTTCGGCATGTGGTACGGCAAGGCCCCCGGCGTGGACCGGACTGGGGACGCGTTCAAGCACGCCAACTTCGCCGGTGTCTGGCCGAAGGGCGGGGTGCTGGCGGTGGCCGGCGACGACCACTTCTGCAAGTCCTCGACCCTGCCGTCGCAATCGGAGTTCGCCTTCCAGGACGCCGAGATCCCGGTGCTGTCGCCGGCCGATATCCAGGAGGTGCTGGACTACGGCCTGCTGGGCTACGCCATGAGCCGCTATTCCGGCCTGTGGGCCGGACTGATCGCGCTGGCCGACACCATGGATTCCGGCGCCACCATCGACATCTCGCTGGACCGCCATCGGATCGTCACCCCCGACAACATCCGCATGCCGCCGGGCGGCCTGGGCATCCGGCTGAAGGACCAGCCGCTGGACAAGGAGCGGCGGCTCCGCACCCAGAAGCTCCCCGCCGCGCTGGCCTTCGCCCGCGCCAACCGGATCGACCGGGTGGTGCTGCCCTCGGCGCGGCCGCGGCTCGGCATCGTCTGCCAGGGCCAGGCCTACAAGGACGTCATCGAGGCCTTCGCGGCCATGGGCATCAGCCTGGCCGAGGCCGCGGACCTCGGCGTCTCGATCTACAAGGTCGGCATGCCGTGGCCGCTGGAGCCCTCGGGGCTGCGCGCCTTCGCCGCCGGCCTCGAGACCCTGATGGTCATCGAGCACAAGCGCCCACTGGTCGAGAGCCAGGCCCGCGCCGCCCTCTATGACCTGCCGGCCCACGCGAGGCCCCAGATCATCGGCAAGACCGACGAGCACGGCCATCCGCTGCTCTCCGAGCTCGGCTCGCTGTCGGTGGCGGAAATCGCGCTGGCCATCGCCGACCGCCTGCCGCCGGGCCCGCACATGGAACGGGTCCACGACTATCTGAGCCGCGTGTCGGCGGCCTCCATGGCGGCGGTGACGCTGTCGTCGGACCAGCAGCGCAAGCCGTACTTCTGCTCCGGCTGCCCGCACAATTCCTCGACCCGGCTGCCGGAAGGCTCCCGCGCGCTGGCCGGCATCGGCTGCCACTACATGGCGAGCTTCAACGATCCGCAGACCGACCTCACCAGCCAGATGGGCGGCGAGGGCCTGACCTGGATGGGCGCCTCGCCGTTCACCGAGGAGAAGCACGTCTTCGTCAACCTCGGCGACGGCACCTACAACCACTCCGGCTCGCTGGCGATCCGCGCCTCGGTCGCGGCGAAGTCGAACATCACCTACAAACTGTTGTTCAACGACGCCGTCGCCATGACCGGCGGCCAGGCGGCGGAGAGCGGCTTCACCGTCCCGCAGATCACCCGCCAGCTCGCCTCCGAGGGCGTGCAGAAGGTGGTCGTCGTCGCCGCCGAGCCGGAGCGCTACGAAAAGGTCGCCGACCTCGCCCCCGGCGTCGAGGTCAAGCCGCGCGCCGAGCTGATGGCCGTGCAGCGCGAGCTGCGCGAGATCCCCGGCGTCACCGTGCTGATCTACGACCAGGTCTGCGCCACCGAGAAGCGCCG
>JAQGIX010000099.1 GCA_028290925.1 Phenylobacterium sp.
GGCCCGCTGGCTGCAGGGCCGGCTGCGCGCCGATCGCCAGGTGCAGGCCGCCGCCGCGGCCGTCCACCGCGGCAAGGCGATCCTGGTGTGGAACGGCGCCTGGGTGCCGCATCCCGGCCAGGAGGGGGCCGGCCTCGCCGCGGTGCGCGAGGCGATCATGTGGGAGGTGGCGTTCGCGCCGGTGGCCTGCCGCGCCGAGCCGGTGCACGGCCTGGTGCTGCTCAGCCTGGCCGACGGCCCCGCGGCGCCGCGGCTGGTGGTCGGCTCGCCGGCCTGGCGCTGGTCGGACCTGCTGTTCGCCCGCTCGAGCGGCCGGCGGGGACCGTGAGCCGGCCCTCACGCCGCTCGCTTTCTGGCCCCGGAGGGCCTATATCTCACCCGTGCGCCGCCGGGCGTGTGCCGCCACTGAAGCGGTCGATCATCTTCGGCGCGGCGCCCCTTGAGCCACCCCCCAATGGTATTCCTGTTCGCAGCCTCGATGGCTTGCGTCGCCCTGGTTCTCGCGGCCGGGCCGCTGCTGCGCATCTTCGCCCCCGCCCTGGCGCGCCGTAAGTGAGCCTGGTTGGCCGCCGGCCGAGCCGCAACACCTTCCGCGCCGCGCTGCGCGCCGGCGTCTGGTCGGTCACCAAGGACGGCCAGTTCTACGGCGACTACATGAGCCGCGACCAGGCGATCCGCGGGGCCTGCAACGGCGCCCGCGCCGTCGAGGCGACGGGCAGCCAGGCCAAGGTGCTGGTCGGCTCGGACGAGGAAGTCATCGCCCACCGCGACCTCCTCCTGGAACCTTAGGCCCAAGGAGCGCCCCATGGCCGATCGCACACCTGCCGAGCTGGAACGCGAGAACGCCTATCTGAAGCTCCGCCTGGCCCAGCTGGAATCCGACAACCTCGACATCTCCGCCGAGAACGGCCGCCTGCGCGAGGAGCGCGAGCGCCTGCACGCCCGCCGCACCGCCCGCGCGCCGAACCCCTTGGGGAGCGGCCAGTAGCCATGTTCACCCCGATGCAGATCGTCGGCGTCGCCGCGGTGATCCTGCCCATGCTGGCGCTGTGCGTCGGCCTGGCCATCGCCGCGCGCCGCCGCCGCGCCGCCGAATACGCCGAGTTCGCGCAGGTCGTCGCGACGCCGGCTTCCCCAGACATCAAGGACCTGATCCCATGAGCAGCTACAATCCCCGCCAACAGCAGCCGGTCCGGCGCGAACTCACCGACGGCCGCTCCTCCGCCGGCCCGGCGCCGCAGGGCGGCCGCAAGCCGATCCTCAACGACACCCGCAGCACCCGCGCCCGCCCGGCCGGGCGCTGATCCGAAGGAGACGCACATGGGCCTGTTCAGCTGGCTGAGCACGATGGCGCCCAGCGCCGCCGAGATCCGCGCCGAGGTCTGGAAGCTCGGCGTCCGCCACCACGGCCAGGCGCTGGAAGGCGCGCTGCGCGAACTGAGCGATAGCCCGCCTCCGGGCCGCGTCGCCCTGCTCCGCGCCTGCGTCCACCAGCTCCGCCGGGCCTGAGCGGCCAAATCCTAGCGGAGAGGGGGGGCGTCAGAACACGCCCATCGCCAGCCCCGCCGCCATCGCCGCGCCCAGCTCGCGGCACGGCGCGAGCTGGGCCTCGCTCAGCGTCTTGGGCGCCAGGATGGCCTCCGGCGTCTGGGCGTGGGTGCCGACGATCAGCGGCGCGGCGATCGCCTTGAGCCGCCAGCCGGTGGCGATCCGCGCCAGCTGCCGCGCGGCGCCCTCGCCGTCGCTGCCCGCCGCGATCAGCGCCGCATAGGGCCGCCCGTTCAGCCGCTCCAGGCACGGGTAGTAGGTGCGGTCGAAGAAGTCCTTCATCTCGCCCGACATGGACGCCAGGTTCTCCGGGCAGGCGAACAGGTAGCCGTCGGCCGCCAGCACGTCGGCCGCATCGGTGTCCGCCGCCGGCAGCAGCCGCACCGCGACCTCGCGCTCGGCCTGCGCGCCGGCCACGGCGGCCTCAGCCATCTGCCGCCCCGCCCCGGTCCTGGAATGCCACACGATGAGCAGGGTCTTCATGGGCGCGAGACTAGCCGAACCGCGCTCCATTGCGCCGCTGAAACGCACCCGCGCTTGCGCCGCGGGGGCGGGGCCTTAAGCTCGGCCGCAACGATTTGGGGGATATCCGAATGACTCGTCGCGCCTGTCTCGCGGCCCTGACCGCCGTCGCGCTGGCCGTGGCGCCTTGCGCCTCGGCCAGGCCCGCGGCCCACGCCGCCGCCGCCCTTAGCCAGACCACCACGCCTGAGGCCGCCGGCTTCGACGCCGGGCGACTGAAGCGCCTCGACGACTACATGGCCGGCGTGGTCGCCGAGGGCCGCGTGCCCGGCATGACCACGATGCTGGTCCGCCACGGCAAGGTCGTGGAGTTCAAGACCTACGGCAAGAAGAGCCTCGGCGGCGCGCCGATGACCAAGGACAGCATCTTCCGCATCTACTCCATGTCCAAGCCGCTGACGGGCGTGGCCATGATGATCCTCTTCGAGGAGGGCAAGTGGCGGCTCGACGATCCGGTCACCCGCTACGTGCCGGAGTTCAAGACCCTCAAGGTCATGGTCAAGGCCGACGCCGACGGCAAGATCACCGAGGTCGAGGACATGAAGCGTCCGCCGACCATGCGCGAGATCATGAGCCACACGGCGGGCTTCGGTTATGGCCTCGGCGACAAGCATCCGGTCGACAAGCTCTATCGCGAGAAGCAGGTGCTGGGCTCGACCGGCCTCAAGCAGATGATCGACCGCACGGCGACCATTCCGCTGATGTACCAACCGGGCACGGATTGGTCCTATTCCTCGGCCGTCGATATCCAGGGCTACATCGTCGAGAAGCTGACCGGCATGACGCTCGGCCAGTTCCTTGAGAGCCGGGTCTTCAAGCCCCTGAAGATGAACGACACCGCCTTCTGGGTCCCGCCGCAGAAGGCCTCCCGTCTGGCCGCGGTCTACGTCTTCGACAAGGACCTGGGCCGGATCGTCGAGCCCAAGACCCTGTTCGGCGGCGACATGCCAACCTATCTCGCCCCGCCCGCCATGGAATCCGGCGGCGGCGGCCTGGTCTCCACCACCACCGACTACGCCCGCTTCTGCCAGATGGTGCTGAACGGCGGCGTGCTCGACGGCGTGCGCATCCTGTCGCGCGGCGCCATCGAGCTGATGGACACCAACGTCATCGCGCGCGACGTGCTGGTGAAGTCCAACGGCACCACCGGCATCCGCTTCAACGAGGCGGTGGGCTTCGGCCTCGATTTCCAGGTCGACAACGACCCGCGCCGCGCCGGCTCGCTGGAGGGCAAGAACACCATGAGCTGGGGCGGGGCGGCCGGCACCTGGTTCTGGATCGATCCCACCAACGACATGTTCTTCGTCGGCATGATCCAGCGTCTGGGCGGCTCCGGCGGCGACGATCTGGGGACCATGGCGCGGACGTTGACCTACCAGGCCCTGCTGCATCCTGAGAAGTAGGGGAGGGGCCCGGCGCGCGATCCTTGACATTGCGGGGCGCGCATGCGCCCTTCCGCGCCTCGTAAATCACCCGCTTTTCCAGAAGATATGCACGCTTACCGCACCCATACCTGCGGCGCGCTTCGCGCCGCCGACACCGGCAAGACGGTCCGGCTGTCGGGCTGGATTCACCGCAAGCGCGATCACGGCGGGCTGATCTTCGTCGACCTGCGCGACCACTACGGCCTGACGCAACTGGTGCTGCATCCGGGCTCGCCCGGCTTCGCGGTGGTCGAGCACCTGCGCGCCGAGAGCGTGATCCGCGTCGACGGCGAGGTGGTGGCCCGCTCGCCCGAGACCATCAACCCCAACCTGCCGACCGGCGAGATCGAGGTTCAGGTCCGCGAGCTGGCGGTGCTGTCGGCCGCCTCCGAGCTGCCGCTGCCGGTGTTTGGCGAGCCTGACTACCCGGAAGACATCCGGCTGAAGAACCGCCACCTCGACCTGCGCCGCGAGACGCTCCACCGCAACATCGTGCTGCGCAGCCAGGTGATCCAGTCCATCCGCCGGCGGATGATCGATCAGGGTTTCCTGGAGTTCCAGACGCCGATCCTGACGGCCTCTTCGCCGGAGGGCGCGCGCGACTTCCTGGTCCCCTCGCGCCTGCATCCGGGGAAGTTCTACGCCCTGCCGCAGGCGCCGCAGCAATTCAAGCAGCTGCTGATGGTCTCCGGCTTCGACCGCTATTTCCAGATCGCGCCGTGCTTCCGCGACGAGGACCTGCGCGCCGACCGCTCGCTCGAGTTCTACCAGCTCGACGTCGAGATGAGCTTCGTCACGCAGGAGGACGTCTTCGCCTCGATCGAGCCGGTCATGCACGGCGTCTTCGAGGAATTCGCGAAGGGCAAGTCGGTGACGCCCTACCCGTTCCCGCGCATTCCCTACCGCGAGGCCATCGCCAGGTACGGCACCGACAAGCCGGACCTGCGCAACCCGATCCAGATGCAGGACGTCTCCGCGCATTTCCGCGGCGCCGGCTTCGGCCTGTTCGCCCGCATCCTGGAAGACCCCAAGAACGCCGTCTGGGCGATCCCGGCGGCCGGCGGTGGCTCGCGCGCCTTCGCCGACCGGATGAACAGCTGGGCCCAGGGCGAGGGCCAGCCGGGTCTCGGCTACATCTTCTGGCGCGAGGGTGAGGAGGGCGGCGCCGGCCCCATAGCCAAGAACATCGGGCCGGAGAAGACCGAGGCGCTACGCGGACAGCTCGGCCTGCAGGTGGGCGATGCGGCCTTCTTCGTCGCCGGCGACCCGAAGGCCTTCTACAAGTTCGCCGGCTCCGCGCGGACCAAGGTCGGGACCGAGCTTGGCCTGGTGGACGAGGACCGCTTCGAATTCGTCTGGATCGTCGACTTCCCGATGTTCGAGATGAACGAGGAGAGCAACCACGTCGACTTCTCGCACAACCCCTTCTCCATGCCGCAGGGCGAGTTGGAGGCGCTGACGACCAAGGACCCCTTGGACATCCTCGCCTACCAGTACGACATCGTCTGCAACGGCTACGAGCTGTGCTCGGGCGCGATCCGGAACCACCTGCCGGAGATCATGCTCAAGGCCTTCGAGATCGCGGGCTACGGGCCCGAGGTGGTCGAGGAACAGTTCGGCGGCATGCTGAACGCGTTCAGGCACGGCGCGCCGCCGCACGGAGGCCTGGCGCCCGGCATCGACCGCATCGTCATGCTGCTGGCCGGCGAGACCGCGATCCGCGAGGTCATCGCCTTCCCGCTGAATCAGCAGGGCCAGGACCTGATGATGAACGCGCCCTCAGAAGTCGCGGACAAGCAGTTGAAAGAACTGCATATCCGCGTCATTCCGCCGATCAAGGTCTAGGTTCGAGCTCGATCAGGTAGCGCGGCGGGGCCGGCGGTGCGGGCGGCGCCGGCGGCGTGATGATCACCCGCGGTCCATGGATGGCGATGTGCACGCCTGAGCAGCCCCGGGTCGTGAGCCCCGCGGGCAGGCGCGTGTGGGCGTCGCCGCATGCCTCGTCCAGCTGGTCCTGGGTCAGCCCGCGGGCATGGGACAGGTCCGCGCCGCCGATCTGGGTCTGGCGCAGGCTGGCGTCATGGAAGTCAGCGCCATCGAAGTTGCCGCCCATCAGCACCGCGGCGTCGAGCACGGCGTCGCGGAACGAAGCCTTTTCGAACCGCCCCCAGGCCAGCACCGCCGCCCGCATCGTCGCATCGCGGAAGTCGGCCCCATGGGCGACGACGCGGTTCAGGTTGGCCGCGCTCAGGTCCGCGGAGTGGAAGGCGGTGTTCACCAGGGTCGCCTCGTTGAAGTTCGAGCCCTGGGCGGAGGAATTGGTGAAATCCGCCCCCGAGAGGTTGGCCTCGGTGAACTGGCTGCCGCTTGCCTGGCAATCGCGCAACCGCGCGTTCGCCAGGTTGGCGCCCTTGAAGTTGGCGCCGAGGATCTGGGAATCGGTCAGGTCGGCGTGGGCGAGGTTCGCGTCCGTGAAGGTCGAGGCCATGAAATGGGCTTCGCGCAGGTCGGCGCCGACGAACTGAGCGCCGGCGAAATTCGCCGCCATGAAGTGCGCGCCGCGCAGGCGTCGTCCGGAGAGTTCGCACTTGGGGCAGGAGCCGCCGAAGGTGGTGACCTTCGGCACTTCGCGGTCGCCGGCATAGGCCGCCGCCGGGGCGGCCAGGGCGAAGGCGATCAAGGCGAGGAGCAGGTGTGTCAGGCGGGGCATCAGTAAGGGTTCATCTTTAGCGTCCCTGTCCCCTCTGCGCCGAGCCTCAGCTAGGCGCCACTTAATTCGCGGTAATTGTTGAGGGATTAGCCGCCCTGGTCCCCGCCGAGGCGCCCGGCGCGCGCGCCGCATGTTTCGCAGATCAAGGCGGCGCCCTTGCGCACCACGGCCACGTCGCCGCAGGCCGCGCAGACGTCGGCCGCGTCCAGGCTGGTCGCGCCGGCCGGCCGGTTCGCGACCGGCAGGAACACCAGATTGTCCGGCGCGGCGCCCCGCGAGAAGCCGCGGGAGATGAAGCGCGACGCCGGCTGCGGCTCCTCGGCGACTGGCGGCGGGCCCTTTCCGTGGCCCAGGCCGTCGGCGTTCAGCTCGCCCGGGTCGGCGCTCGCGAGGTCGTCGCGGCCCAGGTAGGAGATGCCGAGCTCGCGGAAGATGTAGTCGAGGATCGAGGTGGCCGATTTCACCGTGTCGTTGCCGGTGACCGGTCCCGCCGGCTCGAAACGGGTGAACACGAAGGCGTCCACGAACTCATCCAGCGGCACGCCGTACTGCAGGCCGATGGAGATCGCGATGGCGAAGTTGTTCATCAGCGAGCGGAAGGCGGCACCTTCCTTGTGCATGTCGATGAAGATCTCGCCGAGCTCGCCCTCGTCGTATTCGCCGGTGTGCAGATAGACCTTGTGGCCACCCACCGCCGCCTTCTGGATGTAGCCTTTGCGCCGGTCCGGAAGCTTGCGGCGGACCCGCTCGCGCTCGACCACCCGCTCCACGATCCGCGCCTCGGGCGCCGGCGCGGTCTCGCGCGCCGCGCGGGGCTCCGACGGCGCCGGGAGGTCCAGCACCAGCTCGGCGGGCGGCGCATCGCGCTGGAGGCGGATCGCCACCGGGGCGTCCGGCAGCAGCGCCGTGAGCTCGTCCGGCCTCGCGCGCCAGGGCCGGCGGATCTCGGCCAGCGGCGGGACCGCCAGGACCGGGGCGATGGCCGCCAGCAGGGCGACATAGGGCGCAGGACCGAGATCGGCCTCGGTGCGGAAGGCCTGCTGTTGGTCGTGGTCCAGGAACGGCGCGTCGGCCAGGCCCTCCTGGCCGAGCGCATGGACCTCCGCCAAGGCCACGTCGCCGTGGGCGAAGCCGGCCAGCGCCAGGACGTCGAGCTCGGGGTTGGCCAGTTGCGCGGCCGAGGCGCCCAGCACGTCGCGCACGAAACCGTCGCCGATGATCTGCGGGCGGAAGGCCTGGGCGAGCCGGCCCACGAAGGGCAGGGCGGCTTCCACTGCGGCGACCTCATGGTCGGTGAAGCCGCGCCCGATCAGCGCCGCGCGGCTGA
>JAQGIX010000104.1 GCA_028290925.1 Phenylobacterium sp.
CGTGCCGTCCAAGAGCGACCCGCGCCACCATCAGGAACGGCGCAACGCCGGCCTGGACTAGGCCCGCTTGCTTGACCCGACTGGCGGCCCGGCGTAGGGCCGCTAGAGCACGTCAGGCGAAAGTGGATGCCGGTTTCGCCGCCCGACGTGCTCTAGCCTTATAGTAAGAGCCTTTATTATCCGGCTCGAATGATTCCATTTGAGCCGGAAAGGCTCTGGTAGGGGACGGACGGACATGGCGCGCATCACCCTGAGGCAGCTGCTGGACCACGCGGCCGAGCACGACTACGGCCTGCCGGCGTTCAACATCAACAACATGGAACAGGGCCTGGCGATCATGGAGGCGGCCGAGTCCGTCGACGCGCCGGTCATCATCCAGGCCAGCCGCGGGGCACGCTCCTACGCCAACGACGTGGTGCTGAAATATCTGATCGACGCCCTGGTCGAGCTCTATCCCAACATCCCGGTGTGCATGCACCAGGACCACGGCAACAGCCCCGCCACCTGCGCCACCGCCATCCAGTACGGCTTCACCAGCGTGATGATGGACGGCAGCCTCAAGGCCGACGCCAAGACCCCGGCCGAATATGAGTACAACGTCGAGACCACCCGCCAGGTGGTCGACATGGCGCACGCCTGCGGCGTGTCGGTGGAGGGCGAGCTCGGCGTGCTAGGCAGCCTCGAGACCGGCATGGGCGAGAAGGAAGACGGCCACGGCTTCGAGGGCAAGCTCGGCCACGACCAGTTGCTCACCGATCCCGACCAGGCCGTGGCGTTCGTGAAGGCCACCGAGGTCGACGCCCTGGCCATCGCCATGGGCACCAGCCACGGCGCCTACAAGTTCACCCGCCGGCCGGACGGCGACGTGCTGGCCATGCAGGTGATCGAGGATATCCACCAGCGGCTGCCCAACACCCACCTGGTCATGCACGGCTCGTCCTCGGTGCCGCAGGACCTGCAGGACGTCATCAACAAGTACGGCGGCGAGATGCCCCAGACCTGGGGCGTGCCGGTGGAGGAGATCCAGCGCGGCATCAAGCACGGCGTGCGCAAGATCAACATCGACACCGACAACCGGATGGCCATGACCGGCGCCATCCGCAAGGTGTTCGCCGAGCACCCCGGCGAGTTCGATCCGCGCAAGTACCTGAAGCCCGCCATGGAGGCGATGCGCGCGGTCTGCCGGCAGCGGTTCGAGGAGTTCGGCACGGCCGGCTGGGCCGGCAAGATCAAGCCGGTGACCATGTCGGCCATGGCCAAGCGCTACGCCGCGGGCGAGCTGGCGCCGAAGATCGGTGTCACCCGCCAGGCCGCGGAATAGCCGGCCGGAACTTCCCGCGGCCCCGCAGATTGGTCTGGCCATGCGCAAGCACGCCATCGTCCTCGGATTGGCCTTTGTGGGCCTCGCCGGCTTTGCCGTGTTCGCCGGCTGGGCGTTCTTCGCCAGCTCCAGGTTCGGCGGCGGCTGGCGCAGCCTGGGGCCCATCTGGCCCTATGTGGCGGGCGGGGTGCTGATGGTCGGCGCGCTCACCGGCTTCCTAATGTGGCTCGCCTTCTACTCAGCCAACCACGGCTACGACGAGCCCCGCGACGTGGACAAGCACGTCCCCTGAGTCCCCCGAGCGGACCTCAGGCGTCGATCGGCGCGCCGCGCATCTCCTTCACGAAGAAGAAGCCGACCACCACCGTGATCGCCGCGACCACCACCGGATACCAAAGGCCGTAGTAGATATTCCCGGTGGCGGCGACCATGGCGAAGGCGGTGGTGGGCAGGAAGCCGCCGAACCAGCCGTTGCCGATGTGATAGGGCAGCGACATGGAGGTGTAGCGGATCCGCGCCGGGAACATCTCCACCAGCGCCGCCGCCACCGGCCCGTAGACCAGGGTCACGTAGATGACGAGCAGCCAGAGCAGGCCCACCACCAGCGGCTTGTTCATCTTGGCGGGATCGGCCTTGGCCGGATAGCCGGCGGCCTTGAGCGCGGCGCCCAGCTGCTTGGTCCAGGCCGCCTTCTGGGCCTTCAGCACCGGCGCGGGCAGGACCTCGCCGCGGAAGCTGGGGACCACGTCCTGGCCGATGCGGATGACGGCGACCGAGCGGGCCGGCGCCGCCTGGTTGGCATAGGAGACCCCGGCCCCCGCCAGCGCCGACTTGGCCAGGTCGCACGATGACGCGAAGACCTGCTTGCCCACCGGATCGAACTGGAAGGCGCAGTCGGCGGGGTCGGCGACCACCACCACCGGCGCGCGGGCGCTGGCGGCCGCCAGCTCCGGATTGGCGGCCACGGTCAGCGCCTTGAAGATCGGGAAGTAGGTCAGCGCGGCCAGCAGGCAGCCCGCCAGGATCACCGGCTTGCGGCCGATCTTGTCCGACAGCCAGCCGAACACCACGAAGAACGGGGTGCCGAGCAGCAGGGCGATCGCCACCAGGGTGTTGGTCAGCGCCCCGTCCACCTTGAGCATCTTCTCGAGGAAGAACAGCGAGTAGAACTGGCCGGTGTACCAGACCACCGCCTGGCCGGCGGTGAGGCCGGCCAGGGCCAGCAGCACCAGCTTCAGGTTGGGCCAGCGGCCGAAGCTCTCGGCCAGCGGCTTCTTCGACGTCTTGCCCTCGGCCACCATGCGCTGGAACACCGGGCTCTCGTTGAGCCGCAGGCGGATCCACAGCGACACCGCCAGCAAGACCGACGAGACCAGGAATGGCACGCGCCAGCCCCACGCCTTGAAAGCGTCCTCACCGATCCGTCCGCGCACCAGCAGGATCACCACCAGGCTCAGGAACAGGCCGAAGGTGGCGGTGATCTGGATCCAGCTGGTGTAGAGCCCGCGCTTGCCGGCCGGCGCATGCTCGGCGACGTAGGTGGCCGCCCCGCCGTACTCCCCGCCCAGCGCCAGGCCCTGGATGAGACGCATGAGGATCAGCGCCACCGGGGCTATGACCCCGATCTTCGCGTAGCTCGGCAAGAGGCCCACGACGAAGGTCGAGAGCCCCATCAGCACCATGGTCACCAGGAAGGTGTTCTTGCGGCCCCAGAGGTCGCCCAGCCGCCCGAACACCAGGGCGCCGAACGGCCTGACCGCGAAGCCGGCCGCAAAGGCCAGCAGGGCGAAGATGTAGCCGGTGGTGGCGTTCACACCGGAGAAGAACTGCTCGGAGATGAAGCCCGCCAGCGAGCCGTAGAGGTAGAAGTCGTACCACTCGAAGACCGTGCCGGCCGACGCGCCGCCGATCACCAGCCAGTTCGGGGTGTCCGCACGCGCCGGGGCGCCCGCCATCGTCGTCGCCATCGTCGCCTCCCGGAGATCTTCGTTCGTTGGGGGAGGGTAACGCGAGGTCGAGGGTCGGGGCTAGTGCAGGGTGGGCCGGGGCTGGTTCCGCCGCCAGAGCTCCTCGGTCAGCACATTGGCGAAGCCGATCCAGCCGACATAGGGCGCGACCATGTTGGCGGCTGGCGCGTCCACCTGCCTGGCCCGCCAGACGTAGGCCCCGGCGGTCCCCAGCGCCGCCGTGGCGGTGGCGAGCCCGCCGCCCAGCCGGCGGGGGCCAACCGCCATCCAGGCGGCGTTCAGCGCCTGGACGAAACCCCAGAGCGTCAGGGCCTGGGTGCGGGCTGCGCTCTTCGGGGCGTTCCAGATCCTCAGGCCCGAGAGCGTCAGCGCCAGGAACAGGGGCGGCCAGAGCATGGCGAACACCGGGCGCGGCACGGTGATCTTGGGTTGCTCGGGCTCCTCGTAGTCGGAATAGGCCTCCGGGTTGGCCTCGGTGGGCGCGTTCAGCCGGCCGATGATCGCCGAGGCGACGACCGCGCCGGCGGTCAGGCCAAGGCCGATCAGCAGATGGCGCATCGATCGTCCCCGGCTGTTGGCGAGGCTGTCGAGCGCCCCACGCGCAGTTTCGGCGGCGTTCATCATCGGCTCCTGGAAGGTCCCCGTGGCCCTGGCGGAAACCGCAGGCCGCCGGCTTGGTTCCGGCCAAGCTGGTTCCGCCCTGCGGCGGTCTGTCGCAGGCGCCGCACAGCTTCGCCGTGCGTTTTACGGCGGAGAGGCGCGCGCGGGCCCGGCCTGCGCGCATTCGAGGCCCGGGACATGCACTTCGATGCGCTCCTGCTGTCGCGCCTACAGTTCGGGTTCACGATCGCCTTCCACATCATCTTCCCGAGCTTCACGATCGGGCTGGCGAGCTTCCTGGCGGTGCTCGAGGGCCTGTGGCTGACCACCAAGACCACGGCGTTCCGCGACCTCTACCTCTTCTGGGTCAAGATCTTCGCCATCTCCTTCGGCATGGGCGTCGTCTCCGGCGTGGTGATGTCCTACGAGTTCGGCACCAACTGGAGCGTCTTCAGCACCGTCGCCTCGCCGGTGATCGGTCCGCTGCTGGCCTTCGAGGTGCTGGCCGCCTTCTTCCTGGAGTCCAGCTTCCTGGGCGTCATGCTGTTCGGCTGGCGGCGGGTGGGACCCAGCCTTCACTTCCTGGCCACCCTGCTGGTGGCGGTTGGCACCTTGGCCTCGGCCTTCTGGATCGTCTCGGCCAACAGCTGGATGCAGTATCCTGCGGGGTTCGTGCGGCTGGCGGACGGATCCTTCCGCGCCACCGACTGGATGGCGGTGATCTTCTCGCCGACCTTCCCTTACCGCCTCTCCCACATGGTGCTGGCCGCCTATCTCACCACCGCGCTGGTGGTGGGCGCGGCCTCCGCCTGGCGGCTGCTGAAGGATCCCGACGAGGCGGAATCCGGCGTCGCCCTGAAGATGGCCATCGGCATGTTCGCCATCGCCGCCCCCCTGCAGCTGCTGGCCGGCGATCTCTCCGGCAAGCAGGTGGGAAAGCTCCAGCCCGCCAAGCTCGCGGCCATCGAGGCCTACTGGGAGACCCGGACCCAGCAGCCGTTCCACATCATCGCCATCCCCGACCGCGCGACGGAGAGCAACCGCTTCCAGGTGGCCGTGCCGAAGCTCGGCAGCTGGATCGCCGCCGGTGATGTGAACGCCAAGGTCACGGGGCTGAAAGCCTTCGCCCCGTCGGACCGGCCGCCGGTGTTCATCGTCTTCTGGGCCTTCCGAGTGATGGTGGGCCTGGGGCTGGCGATGATCGGCCTGGGCGCCTGGGGCGCCTTTCTCTGCTGGCGCAACACGCCCGAGCACTCGCGCCTCTTCCTGCGCGCCATGGTCGCCATGGGGCCGGCGGGATTCGTGTCGGTGGTCTGCGGCTGGATCGTCGCCGAGGTCGGGCGTCAGCCCTATGTGATCTACGGCCTGCTGCGGACGGCCCAGGGGGTCTCGCCGATCAGCACGGGCGAGGTCTCGGTCTCGCTGATCACCTTCATGGTGGTCTATGCGATCATCTTCAGCGTCGGCGCGCTCTACATCCTGCGGCTGATGAACAGCGGGCCGTCACCGAAGCCCGAGGCGGCCGCACCACCGCCGCGCCGCCGCCCGCCGGGCTATGCCCTCGCCGCCGCGCCCGCCCCGCCAGACGAGGCTGCCCCATGAGCCTCGACCTGCCCCTGATCTGGGCTGCGATCATGGCCCTCGCGGTCTTGATGTACGTGCTGCTGGACGGCTTCGACCTCGGCATCGGCATCCTCTTCCCGCTCGCGACACCCGCCGAGCGCGACGTGATGATGGACAGCGTCGCGCCCTACTGGGACGGCAATGAGACCTGGCTGGTGCTGGGCGGCGGCGGCCTGTTCGCGACCTTCCCGCGGGCCTACGCCGCCCTGCTGCCGGCGCTCTACATCCCCATCCTGACGATGCTGATGGCGCTGATCCTCCGCGGCGTCGCCTTCGAGTTCCGCCTGAACGGACGGCGGACCGGCAAGCGGTTCTGGACGGCGGCCTTCGCAGGCGCCTCGTTCACCGCCGCCATAGCCCAGGGGCTGGCGCTGGGCGGCTTCATCCAGGGTGTCACCCTGCACAACGGTCAGTTCGCCGGCGGGGCTTTCGACTGGCTCAGCCCCTATACGCTGCTGGTCGCGGCGGGGCTGGTGGCGGGCTATGCGCTGCTGGGCGCAGCCTGGCTGGTCTGGCGCACCGAGGGCGATCTGCATGAGCGCGCCCGCCGCTGGGCCTGGACCGCGGCCGCCGCGGTGGCGGCGATGCTGGCCATCGTCTCAGCCGCGACCCTCCAGGTGCATCCCAAAGTCGCCGCGCGCTGGGGCTATATGGACGGAAGCTTCGACCTCGCCCGGCTGCTGAGGCTGTCGCCCATCCCGATCCTGGGCGCGATCGGCCTGGCGGCGGTCGCCCTCGGCCTGCGCCAGCGCACGCACGGCTGGCCGTTCTTGGGCGCGGTGCTGGTCTTCCTCTCCGGCTACCTGGGCCTGGCGGCGGGATTCTTCCCCTATGTCGTGCCCTACGCCATGGAGTTCCGGCAGGCGGCCAATCCGGACAACACCCTGGCCCTGCTGCTCGGCGGGGCGGTCATCCTGCTGCCGACGATCCTCGGCTACACGATCTGGGTCTACTGGTTATTCCGCGGCAAGGTGGACGCCGATGGCGGCATCTATCATTGAGCCGCCGCCGGAGGCCGGAGCGCCGCGCGAGGCCCTCTGGAAGCGGCTCGCCTGGTTCGCGGGCCTGGCGATCGCCAGCGTGCTGGCCACGGCCACGGTCGCCTACCTCTTGAAGGCGCTATTGCGCTAACCCGCGAAGGCCGGGATCCATGCCGAGCCGGCGACCGGTCAAGCCAGCTTGGACAATCACCAAGGCAGCTTGGATCCCCGCTTCCGCGGGGATGAGCCCAGGTTATATGGAGCATGGCCACCGCCCCCTGCCGCCTCTACCTGATCACCCCGCCGCGCCTGGACGACCTGGCGGGCTTCGGCCGCAGCCTGGCCCACGCGCTCGACGCCGGCGACGTCGCGGCCCTGCAGGTCCGCCTGAAGGACGTCCCCGACGAGGTGGTCTCGGCCGCCGTCGACGTGCTCATGCCCATCGCCCAGGCGCGCGGCGTGGCGGTGATCCTCAACGACCGGCCCGACCTGGCCGCGAAGCTCGGCTGCGACGGTGTCCACATCGGCCAGGACGACGGCTCCTGCGCCGAGGCTCGCCGACTGGTGGGCCCGGACCGGATGGTCGGCGTCACCTGCCATGACAGCCGCCACCTGGCCATGGAAGCGGCCGAGGCCGGCGCGGACTATGTGGCCTTCGGCGCCTTCTTCCCGACCGCCACCAAGGAAGCCATCGGCCATCCCGATCCGGAGATCCTGACCATCTGGCAGGAGACCATGCAGATCCCCTGTGTCGCCATCGGCGGCGTCAAGGCGGAGAACGCCGCGACCCTGGCCGCCGCCGGCGCGGACTTCCTGGCGGTCTCGGCGGGCGTCTGGTCCCACGGCGACGGGCCGGCGGAGGCGGTGAAGGCGCTGAACGCGGCGATCGCCGCCGGCCTCGCCGGGCGCTAGTCCGGGCCCTGCTCGTAGATCGGGATATCCTCCGGCGGCCGCACGAACGGGTGCCTGTGCTCGGTCCACACCATGCGCCGCGGGCTGGGCAGGGTGGTGTCGGCGAAGCACCCGCCCGCGACGCCGATGACATCCTCCGCGGCGTCCGGCGCCCACCACACGCTGGAGCCGCAGCGGGGGCAGAAATGGAAGGTGGTCGATCCGTCGCTCCGATGGAAGGTCGCCTCGGCGCCCGCTCGGGCGATCATCTGCGCCGGGCGGAAGTAAACGGTGACGCCGAAAAGGCCACCCGTCCGCCGCTGGCAGCGGGTGCAACAGCAGCTCGACACCATCTCCGGCTCGCCTTGCAGCGTCAGCCGCAGGTCGCCGCAGGCGCAGGAAGCTTCACGCATCTTCAGGTCTTGCATCGCCCAATGATGACCGCGCGCCTTGCCTTGCCGCAACCCCGCCACTAGGGTCCGCGCCCTCCAAGGCCGCCGAGATCTTTCCCAACGTGAGCACCCAATCCGCCCTTCTGAAGGTGATGAGCGACGCCGCGCGCAAGGCGGCGCGGGGTCTCAACCGCGACTTCGGCGAGCTGGCCGAGCTGCAGGTGGCCAAGAAGGCGCCGGCCGATTTCGTCTCCGCCGCCGACCTGAAGTCCGAACAGGTGATCTTCGAGGCGCTCTCCAAGGCCCGTCCGGGCTACGGCTTCCTGGGCGAAGAGCGCGGGATGATCGAGGGCACCGACAAGACCCACACCTGGATCGTCGACCCGCTCGACGGGACCACCAACTTCCTGCACGCCATCCCGCACTTCGCCATCAACATCGCCCTGCAGCGCGACGGCGCGGTGGTGGCCGCCCTGACCCATAATCCGGCGACCAACGAAACCTTCTGGGCCGAGAAGGGCAAGGGCGCCTTCGTCAACGACAAGCGCCTGCGGGTCGCGGCCCGCACGCGGATGGACGAGGCGGTGGTGGCGACCGGCATCCCGTTCCTCGGCCACGGCCAGCACGCGCGGTTCCTGAAGGAGCTGCACCAGGTGAGCCAGAAAGTGGCCGGCGTGCGCCGCTTCGGCTCCGCGGCGCTCGACCTCGCCTGGGTCGCCGCGGGCCGCTACGACGCCTATTGGGAGCGCGACCTCTCCGCCTGGGACCTGGCGGCCGGCGTCCTGCTGGTCACCGAGGCCGGCGGCACGGTGGCCACCGCGGACGGGGGCGACGACGTCGTGGCCTCCGGCTCGATCTGCGCCGGCAACACCGAGATCCAGCGCCAGCTGCTGGAGCGCCTACGCGCGGCGACGTAGCCGGGGCTGCCGGAATGACTAAGCTGCGCCCTATGCAGCTGACCCGTCGCGCGCTTGCCGCAACCTCCGCCTCGCTGGCCGCCCTGGCCGCTTTCCCCGCCGCCGGCGAACCGAAAGCCAGGCGCCCGTTGGCCATCGCCCACCGCGGCGCGAGCGGGGAGCGGCCCGAACACACTCTGATGGGCTACCGGCTGGCCATCGCCGAGGGCGCCGACTTCATCGAGCCGGACCTGGTTCCCACCAAGGACGGTCATCTGGTGGTTCGCCACGAGAACGAGATCGGCGTCACCACCGACGTCGCCCGCCGTCCGGAGTTCGCCGCCCGCAAGACCACCAAGGTGGTGGACGGCCAGAAGATCGAGGGCTGGTTCACCGAGGACTTCACCCTCGCCGAATTGAAGACCCTCCGCGCCCGCGAACGGCTGCCGGCGCTAAGACCCGGCAGCGCCAGGTTCGACGGGCTGGAAGCCATCCCGACCTACCAGGAGATGCTCGACCTGGCGAAGGCCGAGAGCCGCCGGCTCGGGCGGCCCATCGGCACCTATCCGGAGATGAAGCACCCGACCTATTTCGCCTCCATCGGCCTGCCGTTGGAGCACCGGCTGCTGGCGATGCTGAAGGCCAACAACCTCAATTCCAAGACCGCCCCGGTGTTCGTCCAGTGCTTCGAGGTGGGCGCGCTCAAGACCTTCCGGCAGCTGTCGCCTGCGCCGCTGATCCAGCTGGTCTCCGTGGCCGGCGGCCCGGCCGACCTGCCGAACCTCAGCTACAAGGAGATGACCACCGCGGCCGGCGTGAAGCAGATCGCCGCCTACGCCGACGGGATCGGGCCGGAATGGCCGATGGTCATCCCGGTGACGGCCGAGGGCGCGTTGGGCCCGGCGACCCCGCTGGTCGCCGACGCCCACGCCAACGGCGTGGCGGTGCACCCCTGGACGGTGCGGGCCGAAAACGCCTTCCTGCCGGCCAAGCTAAGGCGCGGGACCTCACCGGCCGAGCACGGCGACGTGGACGCGCTCTACGAGGCGATCTGGAAGAGCGGCGTCGACGGCCTGTTCAGCGATTTCACGGGGCTGTCCGTGGCGGTCCGCAACCGGCTCTTCCCGGCCTGATCGGGTCGCGCAGCCGGACGCAAAAGCGGTCGCCGCTTTTGCCGACGGTCGCGCCTAGGCCGCCTCCCCGAACTGCAGCGCCGCCAGCTTGGCGTAGAGGCCGCCCTTGGCCACCAGCTCGAGGTGGCTGCCCTGTTCCACCACGCGACCCTCGTCCATGACCACGATGCGGTCGGCCTTGAGCACCGTCGCCAGGCGGTGGGCGATGACCAAAGTGGTCCGGCCTTGCATGGCCTGATCGAGGGCCCGCTGCACCAGGCGCTCGTTCTCCGCGTCCAAGGCGCTGGTCGCCTCGTCGAGCAGCAGGATCGGCGCCTCGCGGACCAGGGCGCGGGCGATGGCCAGCCGCTGGCGCTGACCGCCGGAGAGGCTGCGCGCCCGCTCGCCCACCGGGGTGTCGAGCCCCTGCGGCAGGGCCTTCAGGAAGCCCTCGGCCTGGGCGGCGCGGACCGCCTCGGCGATCGCTGCGGCGTCGGCGCTCTCGCGGCCGAAGCGGATGTTGTCGGCGGCCGAGCCGGAGAACAGCGGCGAGTCCTGGGCCACCAGCGCCATGCGCGCCCGCACCTCGGCCGGATCGGCGTCGCGCACGTCGACGCCGTCCACCAGCACCCGGCCGGCCTGCGGATCGTAGAACCGCAGCAGCAGCCGGAAGACCGTGCTCTTGCCGGCGCCCGAGGGTCCCACCAGCGCCACCCGCTCGCCGGGCTTCACGCTGAGCGACAGGCCCTTCAGCGCCGGAAGGTCCGGCCGGGCGGGGTAGGCGAAGGTCACGTTCTCCAGCGCCACCTCGCCGCGCGCCGGCTTGGGCAGCGGCGTGGGCTTGGCGGGCGCGGCGACGCCGGGGCGGGCGTCCAGGAGTTCGCCGATCCGCTCCATGGCGCCGGCCGCCTTCTGCACGTCGCCCCAGGTCTCGCCGAGCTGGCCAACCGAGCTGGCGGCCATCACCGAGAGGAAGGCGAACTGGACGAGCGCGCCCCATTGATGGTCGACCAGGGCCTGGCGCACCGCCAGCCAGAAGATCAGCACGACGCCGCCGAACACGAAGGCGATCACCAGGGCGGTCATCGCCGAGCGCGCCCGCATCCGCCGCAGCGATATTCGGAAGGCCGCCTCCACCGCCGCGCCGAAGCCCTGCGCCGCCGAGCCCTCGCGGCCGAACGCCTGCACGGTCTCCAGCGCATCGAGGGTTTCGCCGGCGTAGCCCACGGCCTCGGCGAACTGGTCCTGGGTGGAGGCGGTGAGCCGCCGGACCCGCCGTCCGATCAGGAACAGCGGCGCGAGCACCAGCGGGATCAGCAGCAGGACGAGGCCGGTCAGGTGGGCGCTGACCACCAGCATCAGGGCGAGCGCGCCCACCAGCATGACCAGGTTGCGCAGCGCCACCGAGATCGAGGTGGAGACCAGGGTCTCGACGATCTGGATGTCGGTGGTGAGCCGCGACAGCACCTCGCCGGTCCGGGTGTGCAGGAAGAACGCCGGATCGAGGGTCAGGATGTGCCCGTAGACGACCTTGCGCAGGTCGGCCACCACCCGCTCGCCGAGCTTGGTGACGAAGAAATAGCGGCCGGCGGTGGCCAGCGCGAGGACCAGGGAGACGGCGCCCAGCAGCAGGAACCAGCGGTCGATGCTGGCCGCGCCGGCCGCCTCCGCCTTGGGCCCGGTGAGGTGGTCGAACAGTAGCCTGAGCGCCCCCGAGATGCCCAGCGTGGCGCTCGAGGAGACCAGCAGGAACAGCCCCGCCAGCGACGCATCGCCCCAGTGGTCGCGGACGAACGGAGCGAGCCGCCGCAGCGCGCCCACGTTGCGGCTGCGGTCGCGGCGGGCGGCGGCCTCGGCCAGGTTCTGCGCCATCGCCTGGCCCTCGGTGGGACGGCCTGGGGCGGACGCTTCGCCGGACAGATCGCTCATAACCTACTCAAACCTTGCATTTCGGCGCGCGTTTCGGCTATACGCGCGGCTCGTTTTCGGGCCGCCCTCGCCGGCGCCCTCATTCTTTGGCCGCTCTTTACGTCAGGCGCCCGCGCGATGAAACAAGACACGCACCCCGACTACCACTTCATCACCGTGGTGATGACCGATGGCGTCAGCTACCAGACGCGCTCCACCTACGGGAAGGAAGGCGCGACGCTGAACCTGGACATCGATCCGAAGACCCACCCGGCTTGGACCGGCGGCGCGCAGCAGCTGATCGACCGCGGCGGCCGCGTCTCGCGCTTCAACGCCAAGTTCGGCGCCTTCACGCGGAAATGACCCGGCCGTAGGTCGGATCATCCCGGCGCACGCCGGGATCCACGGACCGAAAGACAAACGCCGCGGAGGTCGCCCTCCGCGGCGTTTTCCGTGTCTCCCCCCGGAGATGCGGAATTTGGGAAGCGGAAATCAGCTTCCGAACGCCTGCTTCAGGCGGTCGAGCTGCGAGAGCACCGGGTGCGGCCCGGCCTCGATCGCGTGTTCCACATACATGCGCCGGTCGAGATGGCGCACCCGGTCGTAGAGGCGCTCGGCGCGATCGACCAGTTCGAGAAGCTCCATCGGCAGCTCGTCGGCGCCGCCGTCGGTCTCGTGGCGCGCGTCCTCGGCGTTCAGGCGGTAGCGGTCCTCGCAGGCGGCGTGGGGCGCCATGTCGCCTTCCCGCACCGCGCGCTGCACCAGGAGCCAGGAGGCCACCTGCATCAGCCGCGTGGTCAGCCGCATGCTTTCCGAGGCGTAGGCCAGCGCGCCGTTGCGCGACAGCGACTTGGACATCTGGCGGCCCGCCCCGTCGAGGTAGCCGGCGGTCTCCTCCACCAGCTCCATGCCCTCGTGGAAGGTGCGTTCGAAGAGCTCGGAGCGGGCGAAGTCCTGGATGACCTCGGCGCGCCAGTCGGCGGAAGCGTTTACGTCGATCGTCAAAGACCAGATCCCTTCGAGCTTCCCGGCACAGGACTGACGCCCGCGTATGCCGCAGACCTGTGCAACGCTTGTGCCAGAGCCGCCATCATGTCGAGCGCGTGCCGAACAGGGCGTCGGCCGCGGCCCGGCCGGCGCGCTTATGTTCCAGCTGCGCCTCGACCCGGACGATCTCCGCCCGCAGCGCATCCACGCGTTCCTCCAGCTCGGCGACGCCGAACAGGTCCAGATCCTCCCGCACCGCCTCGGCCAGCCGTTGGCCACGCACGATCCGGACTTCAGCGGGTTCATCCATTCGTGAGCCTCCTTTGCCGGCCCCCGTTTGAGCGCTATCCAAGCCCGCCTTGGAGCAGGACGCAAGTTTAGGGGAACCGACCATGGGCCAGACGATGACCGCCGTCGCGATCGAAGGCGGCAAGGGGCCCGCCGAAGCCCTGCGCCCGGAGACGATCGCGCGGCCCGAACCGGGGCCGGGCCAGGTGCTGATCAAGGTCAGGGCCGCCGGCGTCAATAGACCCGACATCCTGCAGCGGCTGGGCGGCTACCCGCCGCCGCCCGGCGCGCCGGCGACCCTGGGCCTGGAAGTGGCGGGCGAGGTGGTCCATCCGGCGGGCCGCTGGAAGGTGGGCGACCGCGTCTGCGCCCTGCTGGGCGGCGGCGGCTACGCGGAATACGCGGTCTGCGACGCCCGGCATGCCCTGCCGATCCCCAGGGGCCTGGATTTCGTCCAGGCCGCCGCCCTGCCGGAGACCGTGTTCACCGTCTACGCCAACGTCTTCGAGCACGGGGCCCTGAAGGCCGGCGAGACCCTCATGGTCCACGGCGCGACCTCCGGGATCGGGGTGACCGCCATCCAGATGGCCAAGGCGGCCGGCGCCAAGGTGATCGCCACGGCGCGCGGCGCGGGCAAAGCCGCCCAGGCCAAGGCGCTGGGGGCGGACCTGGCGGTGGACGCCACGTCGGAGGATTTCGCCGAGGTCGCCAAGCGCGAGGGCGGCGTCGACGTGGTGCTCGACATGGTCGGCGGCGATTATTTCGCCAAGGAGCTGGACGCGCTGAAGACCGGCGGCCGCATCGTGTTCATCGCCGCGCTGGGCGGCGGCGAGATCAGTTTCCCGGTCTTCCGGCTGATGCAGAAGCGGGCGGTGGTCACCGGCTCGACGCTTCGGCCCCGCGACGCCGACGAGAAGGCGCGGCTGGCCGCCGAGGTGGAGCGCGTGGTCTGGCCGTGGATCGAGGCCGGCAAGGTGAAGCCGGTGGTCGACGCGACCTTCCCGCTCGCCGAGGCCGCCAAGGCGCACGCCCACCTGGAAGCCGGCGCCCACCTCGGCAAGGTGGTGCTGACGGTGGACTGAGATCGGCTCGTCGGGGATCGCCTCGCGCTTGCGCTCAAAACGATCGGTCGCCCGAACCGAGGCCCGCTGCACCGAGAAGCCCCGCCTCTCAGGGCCGCGCATTTGTGCATGCGGTTGGGCGCGGCGCCAGGGCCCCACCGCCTCAATTGGATGCGAACGGATAGGGCGAGATGGACTTGGTGAAGTCGTCCACCGTCAGGGTGCGGTTGATCGGCTCTGCGGCGCGCTGCGGACAGGCCGGGCGCTCGCAGATCCGGCAGGCGGGGCCGATGGCTGTCGCCACCGGTTCGGCGAGGTCGAGCCCGCGCGAGTAGACCAGCCGCTCGGCGTATTTCAGCTCGCAGCCCATGCCGATGGCCAACTCGGAATCCTCGCCGGCGTAGGGCGTCGCCACCCGCGCCACGGTGCGGGCGATGGTGAAGTAGCGCTGGCCGTCCGGCGTCTCGATGATCTGGGTGACGATGCGCCCGGGCGTCCGGAAGCTGGAGTGGACGTTCCAGCGCGGGCAGGCGCCGCCGAACCGCGAGAACGGGAAGGTCGAGCCGGCGAAGCGCTTGGAGATGTTGCCGGCCGAATCCACCCGCACCATGAAGAACGGCACGCCCCGCGCGCCGGGCCGGGCGAGCGTGGTCAGGCGGTGGCAGGCCTGCTCGAAGGAGACGCCGAAGCGGGCGCGGATCAGCTCGATATCGTAGGCGGTGCGGTCCGCGGCCTCATGGAAGGCCGCGTAGGGCATCAGCACCGCGGCGGCGAGGTAGTTGGCCAGCGAGACCTTCAGCAGGTTGCGGGTCGGTCGGTCGGGCGGGCTCCCGCGGTCGGCCAGCGCATCCAGCAGTTCGCCGTGCTCCAGCACCGCCAGCTGGTAGGCGAGCGAGAACGATCGCCCCGCCCCGGTCAGCACCTCGGAGAGGAATAGCCGCCGCCGGTGGTGGTCGAAGCGGCGCACGCTCTCCGGCAGCACGTCCACCGGCACCACCCGGACCTGGATGCCGTGGCGTTTGGCCAGCCGTTCCCGGGCCGCGGCGGCGAAATCCTGCGGCTCGGGCTTGAGGTCGGTGGAGAGCAGGTCGGCCGCCTCCTCCAGGTCGCCGAAATAGTTCTTCTGCGTCTGGATGAAGTCGCGCACCCAGTCCGAGGGCGAGGGCTGGTCGAAGGTGCCTTCCTCGGGCCGCCCCACCACGCCCAGCTCGGAGAGCCGCCGCTTGTCCAGATAGGCGCGGTACAGCCGCACGATCGCCTCGGCGACGCCCGGCGCGCTCTCGGCCACCTCGGCGATCTCGTGGCGCGGGACGCCCAGGTCGCGGAACATCTGGTCGGAGAGGATCTCGGCCAGATCGGTGGCGCTGCCGCCCTCCGGGTCCGACGACAGGCTCTTCAGGTCGAGGTCGTAGGCTTCGGCCAGCCGCAGCAGCACCTGGGCGGTGACCGGCCGCTGGTTGCGCTCCAGGAGGTTGAAATAGCTCGGCGAGACGCCGAGGTCCTCGGCCATGCGGGTCTGGGTCACGCCCAGCTCGCGGCGCAGGCGCTTCAGGCGCGCGCCGAGGAACAGCTTCCGGTCAGCGGTGACGTTGGCCATTCTGTGTGTTTGTCACAAGTTTACAATATTTACAAGGTCGCGCTGTGACAGACACGCCTTTTCGCAAGACCAAGGTGTCTTCGCACCTGCGAAATCAAGCGTTAGAGCCATGTGCCGGTTTGTCAAAGGCTGGCCACAGCATCCGGTAAAGGCGCGGAAGAAGCAGATGTCCTACCAAGACCACATCATCGAGATGAGCCAGCTCGTCAAAAGCAAGGGCGGCGCCTGGGACGGCATCGACGCCGAGGCCGTGGCCCGCATGCGCCTGCAGAACCGCTTCAAGACCGGCCTGGAGATCGCCCGCTACACCGCCGACATCATGCGCAAGGACATGGCGGCCTACGACGCCAATCCGGCCGACTACACCCAGTCCCTGGGCTGCTGGCACGGCTTCATCGCCCAGCAGCAGATGATCGCCATCAAGAAGCATTTCGGCACGACGGAGCGGAAGTACATCTACCTGTCCGGCTGGATGATCGCGGCGCTGCGCTCCGAGTTCGGCCCGCTGCCCGACCAGTCGATGCACGAGAAGACCTCGGTGCCGGCGCTGATCGCGGAGATCTACACCTTCTTGAAGCAGGCCGACGCCCGCGAGCTCGGCCTGCTGTTCCGCGACCTCGACGCCGCCCGCGCGGCCGGCGACGCGGCCAGGGAAGAAGAGCTGACCGACGCCATCGACAACTTCCAGACCCACGTGGTCCCGATCATCGCCGACATCGACGCCGGCTTCGGCAACGCCGAGGCGACCTACCTGCTGGCCAAGAAGATGATCGAGGCCGGCGCCTGCGCCATCCAGATCGAGAACCAGGTCTCCGACGAGAAGCAGTGCGGCCACCAGGACGGCAAGGTGACCGTGCCGCACGAGGACTTCATCCAGAAGCTGCGCGCGGTCCGCTACGCCTTCCTGGAGCTCGGCGTCGACAACGGGATCATCGTCTCGCGCACCGACAGCCTGGGCGCGGGCCTGACCAAGCAGATCGCCTACTCCAAGGCGCCGGGCGACCTGGGCGACAAGTACAACGGCTTCCTCGACTGCGAGGAGATCGCCGCCGCCGACCTGAAGAACGGCGACGTGGTCATCGAGCGCGGCGGCAAGCTGCTGCGGCCCAAGCGCCTGCCGTCGAACCTCTTCCAGTTCCGCCCCGGCACGGGCGAGGACCGCTGCGTGCTGGATTCCATCACCTCCCTGCAGAACGGCGCGGACCTCCTGTGGATCGAGACCGAGAAGCCGCACGTCGAACAGATCGCCGGCATGATGGACCGCATCCGCGAGGTCGTGCCGAACGCCAAGCTGGCCTACAACAACTCGCCGTCCTTCAACTGGACGCTGAGCTTCCGCCAGCAGGTCTATGACGCCTGGGCCAAGGCCGGGAAGGCCGTCGCCGCCTACGAGCGCGAGAAGCTGATGAGCGTCGACTACGACGGCACGGACCTCGCGGCCGAGGCCGACGAGCGGATCCGCAACTTCCAGGCGGACGGCGCCAAGCGGGCCGGCATCTTCCACCACCTGATCACGCTGCCGACCTATCACACCGCGGCTCTCAGCACCGACAACCTGGCCCGCGAGTACTTCGGCGCCCAGGGCATGCTGGGCTATGTGCTGGGCGTCCAGCGCCAGGAGATCCGCCAGGGCATCGCCTGCGTGAGGCACCAGAACATGTCCGGCTCCGACGTCGGCGACGACCACAAGGAGTACTTCGCCGGCGAAGCGGCCCTGAAGGCCGGCGGGGTCCACAACACGATGAACCAGTTCGCCTAAGCGGAGTCAGGGTGAGCATGATGACCACGGAACGGTTCTGGGTTGTCGGCGGCGAGTACAGCTGCCTGGCCTTCAAGACGCTGAAGAACGGAGCGCCTCACGTGATGGGCCCCTACCAGACGCGCGAGGAGGCCAGGGACGCCTGGCGCAGGATCTCCGACGAGACCCGCAGCTGCGCCATGGCCCGCTACGCCATCGCCACCGAACAGCTGACCTTGCCGAACTAGATCCGCTCACCCCCCGCGAAGGCGGGGGCCCAGCTGAGGCGCCGCTTCGTTTCCCGCCTTCGCGGGAATGAGCGGAATGAGGAGCACGCCATGTCCGTCGATCTCGCCGCCCGGCCCGCCGCGCAGCTGAAGGGCTCAGCCGAAGGCCGCGCCGCGGAGGTGCTGACGCCGGAGGCGCTGGCGTTCCTGGCCGAGCTGCACCGCCGGTTCAACGACCGCCGGCTGGAGCTGCTGGCGCTGCGCGACGAGCGCCAGACCCGCTATGACGCCGGCGCCGCACCCGACTTCCTGGCCGAGACCAAGCCGGTCCGCGAGGGCGACTGGAAGGTCGCCCCGATCCCCGCCGACCTGCTGGACCGCCGGGTGGAGATCACCGGCCCGGTGGACCGCAAGATGATCATCAACGCCCTGAACTCCGGCGCGAAGGTGTTCATGGCCGACTTCGAGGACGCCTCGGCGCCCACCTGGGCCAACATGGTCGAGGGCCAGGCCAACCTGAAGGACCGCTGGGCCGGCAAGCTCGGCTTCACCGACCCCGCCAGCGGCAAGAGCTATGCGCTGAAGGACAAGGTCGCGACCCTGATCGTCCGGCCGCGCGGCTGGCACCTGCCGGAAGCCCACGCCCTGGTCGATGGCGAGGAGATGAGCGGCAGCCTGTTCGACTTCGGCCTCTATTTCTTCCACAACGCCAAGCCGACGCTGGCCGCCGGGACGGGCCCCTAGTTCTACCTGCCGAAGATGGAGAGCCACCTCGAGGCCCGGCTGTGGAACGACGTCTTCGTCCATGCGCAGCAAGCGCTCGGCGTGCCGAACGGGACCATCAAGGTCACGGTGCTGATCGAGACCCTGCCAGCCGCCTTCGAGATGGACGAGATCCTCTACGAGCTGCGCGACCACATGGCGGGGCTGAACTGCGGCCGCTGGGACTACATCTTCTCCTTCATCAAGCGCCTGAAGACCCACCCCGAAGCCCTGACGCCGGACCGCGGCGTGATGGGCATGGGCTCGGCCTTCCTCGCCGCCTATTCCCTGAAGCTGATCCAGACCTGCCACCGCCGCGGCGCCTTCGCCATGGGCGGCATGGCCGCGCAGATCCCGGTGAAGGGCGATCCCGCGGCCAACGCGGCCGCCTTCGCCAAGGTGCGCGCCGACAAGGAGCGCGAGGCCGGGAACGGCCACGACGGCACCTGGGTCGCCCACCCGGACCTGGTGCCGATCGCCATGGAGGTGTTCGACCGGCTGATGCCCAAGGCCAACCAACTCGACAAGCTGCGCGAGGACGTCGCCGTCACCCGCGAAGACCTGCTGCGCGTCCACGAAGGCGAGCGCACCGAGCATGGCCTGCGCGAGAACATCCGGGTCGGCGTGCAGTACATCGAGGCCTGGCTGCGCGGCCGCGGCGCCGTGCCGCTCTACAACCTGATGGAGGACGCCGCGACGGCGGAGATCAGCCGTGGCCAGATCTGGCAGTGGATCCACCACAAGGCGAGCCTGGCCGACGGCCGCCAGGTGACGCCGGAGCTGTTCCGCCAACTGCTCGACGAGGAGATGGCCGCCCTGCGCCAGACGCTGCCGCCCGAGGCCTTCGAAGGCGGCCGGTTCGCCGAGGCGATCAAGATCTTCACCGACATGAGCCTGTCGGACAGCTTCGAGGAATTCCTGACCCTGCCGGCCTATCGCGTGCTGGATTGACTATTTACGGACCCAGCCGCCGCCGGCCGGGCGGTAGTACTCACCGGGCTTCAACTTGGCCTTCACGACGGTCGCGAAGGCCGCGGCGCCGGCCGCTTCGGGGCTGACCCCGTTCTTGGCGGCGGCCTCGCGATAGAGCTGCGCGCGGCCGGCGTTGATCTCCGCCACGGCCGCCCTCAGCGCCGGATCGGCGGCGGGTGTGACGAGGCCCAGGAAGCCGTCCGCCTGTTCGCCGACCATGCCAGCCGCCTTGGCGGAATCGACGCGGGCCTTGGCGTCGCTCTGGGCGACGGCGGCCACGCCGGCGAGGGCGACGGCGCCGCCCGCGATGAGTCCGATGATGTGTCTGGTTTGCATGAGGGCGGCCTCAGAACAGGTTCGGGTTCTTCTGGATCAGGTTCTTCACGTCCTGGTCCAGCTGCAGGCGGACGTTGGCGTCCAGCTTGGCGTAGATGGTGATCGGATCGACTTTCACGTGGATCGTGGGCGCGCAGGCGGCCGGGACCAGGGCGATCGCGGCGTAGGCCGCCGGGGCGGCGAGCAGCGCAAAGCGTCGGATCATCGGTGGGTCTCCCGGAACATGGCGTCCCCTGTCTGGCGGTTCATGGCTGAACCGGCGGTGAACTGCGAAGCTGCTGGAAATCGGCGTAGTCCTTCAACAGGTCGTCCAGATTGAGCGTGGTGTCGAGGGTTAGGTCCACCGCGGTGTCGGACGGCAGCGGCAGCTTGCGGCCGGTGAATTTCCGCCGGATCAGGTCGAGCGCGGAGATTGTGATCTCCTGGCGTTGCGGCGGATCGTGGCGGCCGACCACATGGAACAGCACGCCGAGCCGGCCGTCCGAGCGGGTGTCGACCTGGGCGTCGAGCTTGTCGAAGGCGAGGTTCTCCAGCGCCTGGTAGGCGAAGTCGGTGAAGGTGTCGTTGTTGGCGATCGGGCTGGTCGCCTGGGCCGGCGCCTGCACCGAGCCCTGGGCCGAGACCGAGGTCAGGGCCGCGCGGTTGATCGACAGGCGGCCGGGCGCGACGGCGTGCAGCTCGCCGCCGCTGATGCGCACCTTGCCGCCCTGGGAATCGAAGGGGATCTGGCCGCTCACCCGGGCGTCCAGGTTCACGCGGTCGCCGAACGGCGAGGCCGCCACCAGGTCGCGCAGCTGTACGCCCTCGACCTGCAGGACGCCGCTGATCGGTCGGCCGGCCTCGAAGGGGATCTCCAGGCGCTCGATCCGCAACCGGCCGCCGCCCGCGGCCGCCGATCCGCCGGCCAGGACCAGGGCCTTCTCCTGCAAGCCCGCGGACGCGGTGAGCTCGGTGAGCGGCAGGGCCGCGGCGACCCGCTGCACGCGCAGCACCTGGCCGGGCGGCGCGATCAACGGTGCGAGGTTGGTGAAGCGCACCTGGCCGGAGAGCCCGGTCACGGCGCCGACCGGGCCCTTGAAGTCGAGGCCGGCGACGTTGAGCAGGCCGCCGCTGGTCGCGCCGGCCGGCGTCCAATGGAAGCCGCCGGTGAAGGTCGCGACGCCGTCCACCCCGGCGCCCAGCGGCTTGGCGATGGGCGAGAGGTCGCTGGGCTGCAGTCCGGCGGACGCGAACGTCAGCTGGCCGGTGGCGATCCCGACATCGCCGACGCCGCTGCGGGCGTCGTGGCGCAGCGCGGCATGGGCCACATGGGCGCCGCTCGGCAGGCGGAAATCGAGCCCGCCTGTCCAGAGGTCGCCCGCCAGCCGCACGTCGCCCGACATCAGCAGCGGGCGGAAGCGTTCCGAGGCCGCCGCGTCGCGCACCCGGGCGCTGGCGATCGCCAGGTCGGCGGAGAGCTTTCCGCCCGCGTCGGCGAGGCGGACCTGGGCCTTGGCCTCAGCGAGGCTCGCCTGCAGGAAGGGGATGGCCGCGGCGGCGGTCTCGGCCCGGCCCGCGAGGCTCCAGCCGCCCTTGCCGAGGCGCAGCAGCGGCCCTCCCGCGGGGCAGAGGCGCGCCGACAGGTGCTCCGCATCGTTCTTGCCGAGGTCCAGGCGCGCGGCGGTCACCTCGGCGCAGCGATCGGCGGTGAAGCTGGCTTGGCCGCCGGCGATCCGCAGGGTCCCCGCGGCGTCGAACGCCGCCGTCTGCAGGGGCCCGATGGACAGCGCCGCCTTGATCGTCCCGTCCGCCGTCGCGACGCCGTTCGCCACGGCGACGCGCCGGACGTCGGCCTCGACCTTGGGCAGGCCGCCGCCCGCCGCGGTCAGCCGATAGCCGCCGCCGCGGTGAACGAGCCGCACCTCGCCCCCGGCCTGCGGCAGCAGCCGGACGGGTCCGGTGAGCCGGGTCCGCAGGGTCCGGCCGTCGCTGTCGACCCCGAGCCCCTGGGCGGAGACGCGGAACGCCCGCAGGCCGCGCTTCACGGCCACGATCTCGGGCGAGTCCCCCTTGGCGGGCGCGCCGAGGCCGGTCCAGGCGCCGCGGCCCTCGGCGCTTCCGACCAGGCGCAGGGAGGTTTCCCGGCCCACCGCGAACGCGCCGGTGAAGTCGCCGGCGGCCGAGGCCAGGTGCAGATCGGCCGCGGCAGCGGCATGGAGGCTTCCGCCCAGGCGCAGGCGCCCGCCCAGCCGCTCGCCGCCGGCGCGGGTCCATTGCAG
>JAQGIX010000110.1 GCA_028290925.1 Phenylobacterium sp.
AGTTCAACATCAACTTCGGCCCGCAGCACCCGGCCGCGCACGGCGTGCTGCGCCTGGTGCTGGAGCTCGACGGCGAGATCGTCGAGCGGGTCGATCCGCACATCGGCCTGCTGCACCGCGGCACCGAAAAGCTGATTGAGGCGCGGCCCTACGCCCAGACGATCCCGTACTTCGACCGCCTCGATTACGTGGCGCCGATGAACCAGGAGCACGCCTATGTGCTGGCCCTGGAGAAGCTGATGGACGTGGCGGTCCCGATCCGGGGCCAGCTGATCCGCGTGCTCTATTCGGAAATCGGCCGCATCCTGAACCACCTGCTCAACGTCACCACCCAGGCGATGGACGTGGGCGCGCTCACCCCGCCGCTGTGGGGCTTCGAAGAGCGCGAGAAGCTGATGGTGTTCTACGAGCGCGCCTCGGGCGCGCGGATGCACGCCAACTACTTCCGCGTCGGCGGCGTGCGCCAGGACCTGCCGCCGGAACTGGTGCAGGACATCTCCGACTGGTGCGACCACTTCCCCAAGGTGCTCGACGACATCGAGGGCCTGATCACCAACAACCGCATCTTCAAGCAGCGCAACGTCGACATCGGCAAGGTGACCCGGGAGGAGGCCCTGGCCTGGGGCTTCTCGGGGGTGATGGTGCGCGGCTCCGGCGTCGCTTGGGACCTGCGCCGCACGCAGCCCTACGGCCTCTACGACCAGTTCGAGTTCGACATCCCGCTGGGCGTGCACGGCGACTGCTACGACCGCTACCTCTGCCGCATGGAGGAGATGCGCCAGTCGACCAAGATCATGCAGCAGGCCTGCGAGCGGCTGAAGAAGACGCCCGGCCTGGTGCTCTCCGACGACCACAAGATCGCCCCGCCCAGGCGCGGCGAGATGAAGCGTTCGATGGAAGCCCTGATCCACCACTTCAAGCTCTACACCGAGGGCTACCGGCCGCCGCCGGGCGAGGTCTACGCCTGCGTCGAGGCGCCCAAGGGCGAGTTCGGCATCTTCCTGGTGAGCGACGGGACCAACCAGCCCTACCGCGCCAAGATCCGCGCGCCGGGCTATCCGCACCTGCAGGCCATGGACTGGATGAACCGCGGCCACATGCTGGCCGACGTCTCCGCCATCCTGGGTTCGCTGGATATCGTGTTCGGGGAGATCGACCGGTGAGCGACGCCGCCATCCTGAAGCCCGCCGACGTGGCCCAGGGCCAGCTGGACGCCTACAACGCCCAGGACCTGGACGCCTTCTGCGCCTTCTATGCGGAGGACGTGCTGATCGCCGACCTCAATGGTCAGGTGACCGAGCAGGGCGCGGCGGGCCTGCGGGCGCGCTACGCCAAGCTGTTCGCCGATCGCCCGCAGAACCGGGTCGAGCTGGTGGGCCGCATGGTCATCGGCGACCGGGTCATCGACCACGAGCGGGTGTTCCGTTCGCCGCAGGCTGCGCCCTTCGAGGTGGCGGTCGTCTACACCATCGCGCAGGGCAAGATCGCCCGCGCCGACTTTGTGAAGTGAGGCCCGCGTGAGCGTTCGCCGTCTCGCCGAGATCCAGCCTGAGAGCTTCGCCTTCGCGCCTGCGACGCTGAAGGCCGCCAAGCGCTGGATGGAGAACTTCCCGGCCGGCCGCCAGGCCTCGGCGGTGATCGCCATCCTGTGGCTGGTGCAGAAGCAGGAGGGCTGGGTCTGCGAGCCGGCCATCCGCGCGGTGGCCGAGCTGCTCGGCATGCCGGTGATCCGGGTCCTCGAGATCGCCACCTTCTACACCATGTTCATGCTGGAGCCGGTGGGCGCCACGGCCCTGGTGCAGGTCTGCGGGACGACGCCGTGCCAGCTGCGCGGCGCCGAAGCGCTGCTGGCGGTCTGCAAGGCGAAGCTCGGGCCGCGCGACCACGTCTCGGCGGACGGCAAGTTCACCTGGCAGGAAGTGGAATGCATGGGCGCCTGCGCCAACGCCCCCATGGCCGCCATCAACGACTATTACTACGAGGACCTGACGCCGGAGAGCTTCGAGAAGCTGCTGGACGACTTCGCGGCCGGCAAGAAGCCCAAGCCCGGCTCGGCCATCGGCCGCCAGGGCTCCGCGCCGCAGGGCGGGCCCATCGCGCTCACCGATCCGGCCCTCTACGACGGCTCGCGCGCCAAGCCCTTCGCCATCCCGAATCTTCCGGCGAAGGAGAAGGCGTGACCCTCGACCTTCGCGCCGCGAAACGCAGGCTGGTGGTGATGATCGTCATCAACGCGGCCGCCCTTGCGGCCGGGCTGGCCGCGCTCATCGGCTATTTCCGGTTCCATCTCGACTGGGCTTTGGCGGCGTTCGCCGTGCTGATCGCCGTCGGGATCGGGGCCCAGATCTGGTTCATCGCGGGCCTCCGGCGCGCGGATAAGGGAGCTTAAGGGCCCGTGGTCGGCATCCTCCAAGACTCGGACCGCATCTTCACCAACATCTACGGCGTCCATGACTGGGGCCTGGAAGGGGCGAAGTCGCGCGGCGCGTGGAACGGCACGCAGCAGATCCTGGCCCAGACGCCGGAGTGGATCTGCGACCAGATCAAGGCCTCGGGCCTGCGCGGCCGGGGCGGGGCGGGCTTCGCCACCGGCCTGAAGTGGACCTTCATGCCCAAGCAGGAGAGCGAGCGGCCGCACTACCTGCTGGTCAACGCCGACGAGAGCGAGCCCGGCGCCTGCAAGGACCGCGACATCCTGCGCAACGATCCGCACCTACTGATCGAAGGCTGCCTGATCGCCTGCCGCGCCATGCGGGCGCACACCGCCTACATCTATATCCGCGGCGAATACGTCCATGAGCGCGAGCGGCTGACCGCGGCCATCAAGCAGGCCTATGCGGCCAAGCTGATCGGGCCGGGCAACATCCACGGCTGGGACTGCGACGTGCGCGTCACCCACGGCGGCGGCGCCTACATCTGCGGCGACGAGACCGCGCTGATGGAGAGCTTCGAGGGCAAGAAGGGCCAGCCGCGGCTCAAGCCCCCGTTCCCGGCCGGCGCCGGCATCTACGGCTGCCCGACGACGGTCAACAACGTCGAGACCATCGCGGTCGTGGGCACGATCCTGCGGCGCGGCGCGGAGTGGTTCGCGGGCTTCGGCACCGAGAAGTCCACCGGCACCAAGCTGTTCGCGGCCAGCGGCCACGTGAACAAGCCCTGCGTCGTCGAGGAGGCGGTCGGCATCTCGGTGAAGCAGCTGATCGAGGACCACTTCGGCGGGGTGCGCGGCGGCTGGGGCAACCTGAAGGCGGTGATCCCCGGCGGCATCTCGGTCCGCATGATCCCGGCGGCCGAGTGCGATGAAGCCGTGATGACCTACGAGGACCTGCAGGCGCGCGGCTCGGGCCTCGGCACCGGCACCATGATCGTCATGGACAAGGACGCCGACCTGGTGAAGGCGATCGCGCGGGCCGC
>JAQGIX010000165.1 GCA_028290925.1 Phenylobacterium sp.
GCCCACATGGTCGACCAGACGCGGTCGATTGAGTTCGTCACCACCCGCACCGAGACCGACGCCCTGCTGCTCGAGATCAACCTGATCAAGCAGCTGAAGCCCAGGTTCAACGTGCTGCTGCGCGACGACAAGAGCTTCCCGGAGATCCTGATCCGGCGCGATCACGCCGCGCCGCAGCTGAAGAAGCACCGCGGCGCCCACTCGATCCCCGGCGACTACTACGGCCCCTTCGCCTCGGCCTGGGCGGTGAACCGCACGCTGAACACCCTGCAGAAGGCCTTCCTGCTCAGGTCCTGCACCGACAGCGTCTACGAGACCCGCTCGCGGCCCTGCATGCTGCACCAGATCCGCCGTTGCTCGGCGCCCTGCACGGGGCTGGTCAGCCTCACGGACTACCAGGGCCTCGTCGACCAGGCGGAGCTCTTCCTGCGCGGCAAGAGCCGCGCGGTGATGGGCCAGATGAGCCAGGAGATGCAGGCCGCCGCCGACGACCTGGAGTTCGAGCGCGCCGCGCGCCTGCGCGACCGCATCCGGGCGCTGGCCTCCATCGCCCAGGAGACCCAGGTCAATCCGGAGACGGTGGACGAGGCCGACGTCTTCGCCCTGTTCGCCGAGGGCGGCCAAGCCTGCGTGCAGGTGTTCTTCTTCCGCGCCGGCCAGAACTGGGGCAACCGCGCGTACTTCCCGCGCGTCGACAAGTCCGACGAGGACCCGGAGGTCATGGCGGCCTTCCTCGGCCAATTCTACGAGGACAAGCCGATCCCCAAGCTGATCCTGGTCAATGTCGAGCCCTCGGAGAAGGCGCTGCTCTCAGAGGCCTTCGCCCTGAAGGGCGGCCGCAAGGTGGAGATCGTGAAGCCGCAGCGGGGCGAGAAGCGCCAGCTGGTGGACCACGCCCTGATCAACGCCCGCGAGGCCCTGGGCCGCAAGATGGCCGAGAGCTCGGCGCAGTCGAAGCTGCTGGCCGGGGTCTGCGAAGCCTTCGGCCTGGAGGCCTCGCCGGAGCGGATCGAGGTCTACGACAACAGCCACATCATGGGGACCAATGCGGTCGGCGGCATGATCGTGGCCGGCCCCGAGGGCTTCCAGAAGAGCCAGTACCGCAAGTTCAACATCCGCTCGACCGAGCTCACGCCGGGCGACGACTACGGGATGATGAAGGAGGTGCTGCGCAGACGGTTCTCCCGCCTGGTAAAGGAAGAGGAGGCGGGCGAGGCGATCCGCCCGGACCTGGTGCTGATCGACGGCGGCGCGGGCCAGCTGGCCGCGGTCCAGGAGGTGATGGCCGATCTCGGCGTCGACGACATCGCGGTGGTCGGCGTCGCCAAGGGCCCGGACCGCGACGCGGGGCTGGAGCGGTTCTTCATGCCCGGCAAGCCGCCGTTCATGCTCGAGCCCAAGTCGCCGGTGCTCTACTATCTGCAGCGCCTGCGCGACGAGGCGCACCGCTTCGCCATCGGCAGCCACCGCACGCGGCGCGCCATGGACATGAAGAAGAACCCGCTGGACGAAATCGATGGCGTCGGCCCGGGCCGCAAGCGGGCCCTGCTGCACGCCTTCGGCTCGGCCCGGGGCGTCAGCCGCGCCTCGGTCGATGACCTGGCCAAGGTTGAGGGCGTCTCCCAGCCGCTGGCCCAGCGCATCCACGACTATTTCCGCAAGAGCTAGAAGCCGAGCGCCAGCCCCTCGACCCGCGGGTCCGAACCACCCATCAGCACCCCGGTCGCGGGATCGCGGGCGATGATCTGGGCCGCGCCCTGGCCGCCCCAGGCGCCTTGACGTTCCAGGACATGGCCCCGGGCCTCCAGCGCCGTCAGCGTGTCTTCGCCGAGCCGGGTCTCGACCTGCAGGCGGTAGGGATTGGGCCGGTCGTGCGGGTCGGTCCCGGGCCACACCTGCCAGCGCGGCGCCTCGCAGGCGAGCTGGACGTCGAGGCCCGCGTCGATCAGCGCGCTGACCAGCTGCAGGCCCCACTGCGGCTGGCCGTCGCCGCCGGGCGTGCCGCCGACCACCACGGGGACGCCCGCCTCGTCGAGGATCAGCCAGCAGTTCAGGGTGTGCATGGTCTTCTTGCCGGGTGCGTAGAAGTTCGGGCTGTCCGGCTGCAGGCTGAAGCCGCGGCCGGCGCGGTTGTTCATCAGCACGCCGGTGTCGCCGGCCACGATCCCGCTGCCGAACGCCGAGGACACTGACTGGATCAGCGAGACCATCATGCCGTCGCCATCGACGGCGCAAAGATAGGTGGTGTCGCCGTCCTGCAGCGGACCGGCCGGAACCTCGTCCGACGCCCGGGCGGGGTCGATGCCCGCGAAGCGCTCCGCGGCCCAGGCCTTGGCGAGCAGCCGGTCCAGCGGGGTCGGCCCGAACGCCGGGTCCTGGGCATAGGCCAGCCGGTCAGCGTAGGCGCGCTTCAGCGCCTCGGCCATCAGGTGCAGGGCCTGCGCGCCGCCGGACCGCAGGACCTCGGACGGCGCCTGCTCGACGATGTTCAGCGCCTCCAGCAGGATGAAACCCTGGCTGGGCAGACCGGTCTGCAGCACCGTGCGACCCCGGTAGGTGGTGGCGATCGGGGATTCGACCGCGCTCATGTGGCGGGCCATGTCGGCCGCGGTGAGCGCGCCGCCGGCCGCCTGCACGCCCTGCGCGATCCGCGCCGCCAGCGGCCCCTCGTAGAAGGCCCGCGGCCCCTCGCGCGCCAGCAGCCGCAGGGTGGCGGCCGGGTCGCGCTGGGG
>JAQGIX010000232.1 GCA_028290925.1 Phenylobacterium sp.
GGAGGGCCGGAGGGGGTTGCAGCCACGAGCATCGGACGCCTGCGCCCTTCAACCCCCTCAGTCGCTTCGCGACAGCTCCCCCGAAGGGGAGCAATTCCGGCGTCGTCAGTCCTCGCGCACCCGCTTCTTGCGGAAGCTGGGGTTGAGCACCTTCTTGCGCAGCCGGATCGACTTCGGCGTCACCTCGACCAGTTCGTCCTCGGCGATGTAGGCGATGGCCTGTTCGAGGGTCGGCCGGCGCGGCGGGGTGAGGCGCACCGCCTCGTCCTTGCCGGAGGCCCGCACGTTGGTCAGCTGCTTGGCCTTCATCGGATTGACGTCGAGGTCGTCGCCGCGGCTGTTCTCGCCGATGATCATGCCCTGGTAGGTCTTCTCGCCGCCGCTCACGAACATGGTGCCGCGCTCTTCCAGGTTCCACAGCGCATAGGCCGCCGTCTCGCCGTCTGAGTTGGAGACCAGCACGCCGTTGCGGCGACCCTCGATGGCGCCCTTGTAGGGCTCGTAGTGCGAGAACACGCGGTTCAGCACGCCGGAGCCGCGGGTGTCGGTGAGGAACTCGCCCTGGTAGCCGATCAGCGAGCGCGACGGCGACTGCAGGGTGAGGCGGGTCTTGCCGGCGCCCGAGGGGCCCATGTCCTTCAGCTCGGCCTTGCGCGCCGACAGCTTCTCGATGACCACGCCGGTGAAGTCGTCGTCAACGTCGATGACCACGTCCTCGATGGGCTCCAGGCGCTGGCCGGTTTCGGGATCGGTCTGGAACACCACGCGCGGCCGGCTGATGGAGACCTCGAAGCCTTCGCGGCGCATGGTCTCGATGAGCACGCCCAGCTGCAGCTCGCCGCGACCGGCGATCTCGTAGGCGTCCTTCTCGGCGGTCTCCGAGACCTTGATGGCGACGTTGGCCTCGGCTTCGCGCAGCAGGCGGTCGCGGATCACCCGGCTCTGCACCTTGTCGCCCTCGCGGCCGGCCAGCGGGCTGTCGTTGACCGAGACGGTGATGGCGATGGTCGGCGGATCGATCGGCTGGGCGGGCAGGGCCTCGGTGAGCTCCGGCGCGCCCAGGGTGTCGGCGACGGTCGCCTTGGAGAGCCCGGCGATGGCCACGATGTCGCCGGCGTCGGCGCTATCGATGGCGGTGCGCTTCAGGCCGCGGAAGGCCAGCACCTTGGTGATGCGGCCGCGCTCGATCTCCTGGCCGTTGCGGTCCAGCGCCCGGATCGCGGTGCCCGGCACGGCGCGACCCGCCTCGATGCGGCCGGTGAGCAGGCGGCCGAGGAACGGATCGCTCTCGATCAGCACCGCCAGCAGCTGGAAGGGCTCCTCGACGCGGGATTCAGCGGCGGGCGGCGGCACGTGCTGGACGATCAGGTCGAACAGCGGCGCTAGGTCCTTCTTCTCATCCTTGGCCAGGTCCTTCACCGCCCAGCCCTGCTTCCCGGACGCGTAGAGGTGCGGGAAGTCGAGCTGCTCGTCGGTGGCCCCGATGGCCGCGAACAGGTCGAAGGCCTCGTTCAGCACCTTGTCCGCATCGGCGTGCGGCCGGTCGGCCTTGTTGAGCACCAGGATGGGCCGCAGGCCGAGCTTCAGCGCCTTGCCGAGCACGAACTTGGTCTGCGGCATGACGCCTTCCTCGGCGTCGACCAGCAGCAGGCAGCCGTCGACCATGCCGAGGATCCGCTCCACCTCGCCGCCGAAGTCGGCGTGGCCGGGGGTGTCGATGATGTTGATCCGGGTGTCGCCCGCCGCCCCGTGCCACAGGACCGAGGTCGCCTTGGCCAGGATGGTGATGCCGCGCTCGCGCTCCTGGTCGTTGGAATCCATGGCGCGTTCGGCGTGCGCCTCGTTGGCGCGGAAGATGCCCGACTGGGCGAGCAGCTGGTCCACCAGGGTGGTCTTACCGTGGTCGACGTGGGCGATGATGGCGATGTTGCGAAGGGACATGGACTGGTTTTGGGTCTCGGCGCGGATCTGGCGTCTGGCGCCGGCGAAGGCGGGCTTTTAGGCGAGGCGCGGGCTAAGGGCCAGCGGAACTCGTCCGCCGCGACGCTTCGCGCGGCTGATTTCCTCGCACGTATTGTGCATTGCAGCAATATGGGGCTGATTTCCCCCGAAGCAACCTATGGAAAAGGTGTGACATTTCGGAAACTGCGGCGCTTGGGGCAGATTTTTCGCCGCACCCGACTTGCCAATTTGTGCGCTGCACCGTACATTGAAGTTGTGAGGCGTCTCTGACGTCTCTGCCCTTCCTGGGCGTTTCCTCCCTAATGAACTGCCGCGGCCTCGGCCGCGGCTTTTTTTTGGCCCCGAGGTCTGTTCGGGGTCCGCCTGGGCCGCGGCTAGGCCGCCCCGAGGCTCGACCAGTCGGCCTGGGCCAGCGCGCCGGCGATCCCGTCCAGGTGGGTCTTCAGGGTCTCGAACCCGGCGGTGGGGGTCAGCGTCGCCTCGTCGAGATAGAGCTCCCGGTTGATCTCGATCTGCAGGGCGTGGACGCGCCGCGACGGCCGGCCGTAGTGCTCGGTCGTATAGCCGCCGGCGTAGGGCGTGTTGCGCGCCACCCGGTAGCCCAGGGCCTCCAGCTCACGCTCGACCCTGGTGGGCAGGACGCCGGCGCAGGCCGCGCCGAACCGGTCGCCCAGCACGATGTCGCACGACCGCTCGCGCCCGGCGGTCCGCGCCGCCGCGGCCGGCATGGAGTGCCAGTCCACCAGGATGGCGAAGCCGTGCGCCGCATGCGCCTCGGCGATCAGCGCGCCCAGGGTCTCGTGATAGGGCCGGTACGCGCCCTCGATGCGGCCGCGGGCCTCGGCGAAGGTCAGCTTGCGGGCGTAGATCTCCTGGCCTTC
>JAQGIX010000301.1 GCA_028290925.1 Phenylobacterium sp.
CGACTGGATCGGCAAGATGCAGAGCTATGATCTGCTCGGCTTCGATCCGGCCGGTCCGCGCATCCTCGACGTGCCGGACTACTTCCTCCACCGCATGTCCGTCCGCTACACCAGCGAGAACAACTGGGCGGTCACGGCCGGCGTGCGGAACCTGTTCGACAAGAACCCGCCGACCATCTCCGGCAACAATTTCTTCTACAACCGGGTCGGCAACGCTCCGCTGTACAGCGGGTACGACTACGTCGGCCGCCGCTTCTTCATGACGGTGAGCAAGGAGTTCTGATCCGCCTCAAGCGGGTGAGATCGGAGGGGCGGCGGCCGCAGGGTCGCCGCCCTTTTCCTTGTCGGGGGTTCAGGCGATGCGGGCGAGGGTCTCGCCCAGCGCTTCCACCGTCTCCGGCGTCGTCGCCCAGGAGCACATGAAGCGCACCGTTCCATCCAGGAAACGGTAGGCGAACCAGCCGGCGGCGTGCAGGCGTTTCAGCGCCGGCTCGTCCATCTCGACGAACAGGCCGTTGGCCTCCACGGCGTGGCGGACCTTGAAGGGCGTCAGTTCGGCCAACCTCCGGGCCATGGCGTTGGCGTGGGCGGCGTGGCGCACGAAGGCACCGTCCTCCAGCATGCCGATGAACGGCGCGGCGTAAAACCGGCCCTTGGACGGCAGCTGGCCGGCCTGCTTCAGCCGCGCGTCGAAGCGCCGGGCCAGCGCCCGGTCGAAGATCACCACGGCCTCGGTCGGCGGCATGCCGGCCTTGGTGCCGCCGACCACCAGGATGTCGACGCCGAGGTTTTTGATCGCCGTGAGGTCGAAGCCGGCGGCCGCGGCGTTGGCCAGCCGCGCGCCGTCCAGGTGCACGCCGTAGCCCTTGGCCTTGGCCGCCCGGGTCAGCGCCGTCAGAGCCCCGGCCGAATAAACCGTGCCGTACTCCGTGGCGTTGGTCAGCGACAGCGCCGCCGGGGACTGGCGGTAGGAGACGTCCGGCTGGGCGAGGGCGGCCTCCAGCGCCGGCGGATCGATCCGCCCCGAGGCGCCCGGCAGCCCGATCAGCCCCAGTCCCTGGCCGAAGTAGCCCGGCGCGCCGGTCTCGTCGGTGCAGACGTGGGCGTGCTCGTGGGCCAGCACCGCCTCGAACGGCCGGCAGAGCGCCGCCAGCGAGATGGCGTTGGCCGCCGTGCCGGAGGCCACGAACCGCACCTCCGCGTCGGCGTCGAGCAGCGCGCGCACCAGGTCCGCGGCCCGCGCCGTGACATGATCGGTCCCGTAGCCGGAAGTGAAGCCCTGGTTGGCCGCGAGCAGCGCCTGCATCGCCTCGGGCGCGGCGGGGGCGGTGTTGTCGGAGGCGAAATCGTACCTGGCGTCGCTCATCCGGCCTCTTTAGCCCAACCCCTCACGTCGTCCACGAACAAGTCCGGCTCCTCCATCGCCGCGAAGTGGCCGCCGCGCGGCATCTCGGTCCAGCGGGTGATGTTGTAGGCCCGGGCCGCCCAGCTCCGCGGCGGGGCGGTGTAGAGCGGCTCGCCGGGGAAGTTGGCGAAGGCGGTCGGCGTCTCGCAGCGCTCGCCCTCCTTGAAGGCCACGCCGCCCTCCTCGACGAGGCCGCGATAGTACCAGGCCCCGGTCGCGAAGCTGTCGGTCATCACATAGAGCATGATATTGGTCAGCAGCCGGTCCTTAGGATGGACCTCGTCGAACGGCTTTTCCCGAAGGTCCGACCAGTCGTGGAAGCGCTCGGCGATCCAGGCCGCCTGGCCGACGGGATTACCCGCGCCCAGCCAGGCCAGCGACTGCGGCTTCGACACCTGCAGGCGGAAATAGGCGCCCATCACGTCCATCATGCCCTGCTGGCGCTGGATCCAGGCGGTCTCCTCGTCCGACTTGGGACCGCCGTGCGGGCGAAAGGCCATCATGTTGAGGTGGATGGCCTTGGCGTGCGCCCCGTGGTCGTGGCCGAGCCAGGAGGTCACGAGCGCACCCCAGTCGCCGCCCTGGGCCAGGTAGGTCTCGTAGCCCAGGACCTGCGTCATCAGGGTGTTGAACAGCCGCGCCGTGGTGCGCTGGCCGATCGGCCGCTTGGGCTTGGAGGAATAGCCGAAGCCCGGCAGCGTCGGGATCACCAGGTCGAAGGCGTCGGCCGCCTCGCCGCCGAAGCGGGTGGGGAAGGCCAGCTTCTCGATCACCCCCCAGAACTCATAGTGCGAGCCCGGCCAGCCGTGGGTCAGGATCAGCGGCCGCTTGCCCTGCGCCTCGCCCACCACGTGGACGAAGTGGATCTCGAAGTCCTCGACCTTGGCGGTGAACTGCGCGAAGCGGTTGAGGTCCTTCACCGCGGCCTTCCAGTCGTAGTCTTCCACCCAATGCTTGCAGAGGCCGCGCAGGTAGTCTGCGTCGCAGCCGTAGGCCCAGCCGTCGGGAACCTCCGGCGCGGGCGGCCAGGGATAGTCGGCCACCTGGTCCAGGACGGCGCGGACCTTGGACTTCTTCCAGCGGATTTCGAATGTCTCGGGCTTGCTCATGGCTGGGCCCTCCTGAAACCGACCCTCGACGTATGACGCGGCGGCGGTCAAGCTGCGGCCGGGGAATGGGGGCGTCCGATGAGCAAGACCGAGCGAGGGGCCGGGTCGCGCGATCTTTTCTGGCGCAGGATGGCGGCGGCGGCGGTGGACGTCGTGGTGCTGGTGATCCTCGCTCAGTTGGCGGCGGTCGCGCTCTACGCCGCGAGCGAGGGCAGGCTGCGCTCGTCCACCGTGGTGAAGTCGGTCCGCTGCCAGGCGGTGCACGCAATGTCGGCGAAGATGCTGGAAGGGGTGGCGGTTCCGGCCGGCGCGCGCCCGGTGGCGGCGCAGGTGTGCGCCCTCTCCATGGCGGGCTTCGAGACCGGCCGCTACGCGACCGTCGTGCTGGCCGCCCAGGAGGGCGAGGTCACCCGCTCGCTGGCCTTCAGCCGCCCCGTGGACCGCAACGGACAGCCGACGACGCCGGTAATCCTCGACTGGGTCTATCCGCCGGCCTTCATCCTGGTCATGAGCCTCGCCGAAGGGCTGTTCGGGGCCACGCTCGGCAAGCGGGCGCTGCGGCTGAAGGTCGTGGCGGCCGATGGCGGCGGCCGGCTGGGGCTGCCTCGCGCGCTGTTGCGCAATGCGGTGATCTATGGCGGCGCGGCGATGGTGCTGGTGGCGCCGCTGGTGGCCGCGCTCGCCGGCATCCGGCTGCCGCCATTGGCCTACTACGCCGCCGTGGGGGTGTTCGGGCTGCTGGTGCTCGCGCCCTTCGCCATGCTGGCCGAAGCCAGCCCGCGCGCCCTCTACGACCGCTGGGCCGGCGCCGACGTCATCCGGCGCTAATGCCCGCCTGGCCTGAGGCCCCGGGCCATGGCCGAGTTCATCGCGTGGTGCAGCTCGCGCGCCGCGCCGGCCGGCAGCTTGCCGGCCAGCTCCAGCACCACGGCCCCGTGGGCCGCGGCCCAGAACATCATGCCGATCTGCTCGGGATCGCCGCTTAGGCTGCCGTCCGCCACCAGGTCCTTCACATAGCCGCTCATGGTGGCCCGCGCGCGCTTGCCGGCCTCGATCAGCTCCGGATAGTCGGCCTCGTGCGGCTGGTTCAGGTCGAACATCAGCTTGTACGTGTGCGGGTGCTCGAAGGCGAAGGTCACATAGGCTTCGCCCACCGCCGCCGCCTTGGCGCGCACGCTGCCGCCTGTCGCGCGGGCCGTCTCCAGCGCCTGCGCGAACCGGTTGAAGCCGTTGGTTCGGACCGCCGCCAGGATGTCGTCCTTGTCG
>JAQGIX010000305.1 GCA_028290925.1 Phenylobacterium sp.
GGAGCTGTCGCGAAGCGACTGAGGGGGTTGAAGGGCGCCCCATCTGACGGTCGTGGGTTGCAACCCCCTCCAGCCCTCTGGGCCACCTCCCCCTGTGGGGAGGATCAGGAGAGCTCCTCCACCGCCGCGATCAGCCGCGCGATGTCCTGCGGCCGCGACAGGCGGTGGTCGCCGTCCTTGATCAGGCTGAACACCAGGTCGGGGCTCTTGATCGCCTGGGCCAGCTCCAGGGCGTGGCGCCAGGGAACGTCCGGGTCCTCGCCGCCTTGCAGGATGCGCACCGGCGCCTCGATGGGCACGGGGCCGGGCAGGATCGACCAGCGGGCGCCGTCCTCCAGCAGGGCCCGGGTGATCGGATAGGGATCGCCGTAGAGCGAGGGCCGGAGCCAGACGCCGTCGCGGTCCAGGTCGGCCAGGCCGTCCGGCGGGATCTCCGGGGCCATCAGCTTCTCGGTGAAGTCCGGCGCGGGCGCGACCAGCACCAGGCCGCGGATCCGCGGCGGCGCGGCCATGGCGGCCAGGCACGCGATCCAGCCGCCCATGGAGGAGCCCACCAGCACCGCCGCGCCCTCCGCCAGCTCGTCCAGCACCGCGAGCGCGTCGGCCCGCCAGCGAGTGATGGTCCCCTTGGCGAAGTCGCCGCTGGACTCCCCGTGGGCGAAATAGTCGAAGCGGACGTAGGCGCGGCCGGTCGCCTGCGCCCACTCGGCCAGCGCCTGGGCCTTGGTCCCGGCCATGTCGGAGCGGAAGCCGCCCAGCCACACCACCGCCGGCCCGCGCCCGTCCACGCGCCGCCAGGCCAGGCGCTCGCCGTCCGGACGCTGAAGGAAGCCCGCCGTCTCGGTCATGCGCGCCTCATAACCCGCGGCGCCGGCGGCGTCAGCGGCGGCTTTACGGCTCCCCGTTTCGGCGTATGCAAGGGGGGTGGCGCTGCCCCCTGATTTCACCCTGCTGCAGGTCGTCCCCGAGCTCGAGACGGGCGGGGCCGAACAGACGACGATCGATGTCGCGCGCGCGGTGATCGAGGCCGGCGGCAAGGCCCTGGTGGCGACCCGCGGCGGGCGCATGGCGGCCCGGCTGATCGCCGACGGCGGCCGGCTCGCCCAGATGCCGGTGCACTCCAAGAACCCGCTGACCATGCTCGGCAACGCCGCGCGGCTGGCCGACCTGATCCGCCGCGAGGGCGTGAGCCTGGTGCACGTCCGCTCGCGCGCGCCGGCCTTCGCGGCGCTGTGGGCGGCGCGCGCCACCCACACGCCGTTCGTCACCACCTATCACGGCATCTTCAGCGCCCAGAACCGGCTGAAGCGCTGGTACAACGCGGTGATGACGCGCGGCGACCTGGTGATCGCCAATTCCGAATACACCCGCAGCCATGTGCTGGCCGAGCATGGCATCGATCCGGCGAGGATCGTGGCCATCCCGCGCGGCGTCGACCTCGACCGCTTCAATCCCGCCTGGGTGACGCCCGACCGGGTGGAGGCCCTGCGGCGCGCCTGGGGTCTGATCGCCGACGGACGGACGCGGTTCGTGCTGGCGGCGCGGCTGACCCGGCCGAAGGGGCATCTGACCGTCATCGCGGCGGCGGCCGAGCTGAAGGCGCAGGGCCGCTCGGACTTCGTGGTGCTGTTTGTCGGCGACGACCAGGGCCGCACGGACTACAGCCAGGAGCTGACCTCGGCCATCGCCGCGGCGGGCCTCGAGGACACCGTCTTGATGGCCGGTCATTGCGACGACATGCCGGCGGCCTATCTGGTGGGCGACGTGGCGCTGGCCTCGCGCATCACCCCGGAGGCCTTCGGCCGCACGGCGGTGGAGCCGCAGGCCATGGGGCGGCCGGTGATCGCTTCGAACGACGGGGCCATGGTCGAGACGGTGGTGGACGGGGTGACGGGCTGGCTGGTTCCCCCCGGCGATGCGCAGGCCTGGGCGGCCGCCATGGTCAAGGCCATCGACCTGGGCCCCGGCAAGCGGCTGGAGATCGGCCAGGCCGGCATGAACCGGGTGCGCCAGCTCTATCGCAACGACCTCATGTGCGCGGCCACCCTCGCCGCCTATGAACGGGTTCTGGAGGCCCGCGCCTGATGGCCCATCGCGGCGTCGAGAAGATCCTGGTCATCAAGCTCTCCGCCCTGGGCGACTTCGTCCTGGCCCTGGCGGCGATGAAGAAGATCCGGGAAGCCCACAAGAAGGCCCACATCACCCTGCTCACCACCCCGCCCTTCGAGGCGCTGGCCAAGTCCTCCCCCTACTTCAACGCGGTGCAGACCGACGGCCGGCCGGAGACCTTCGGCCAGTGGACCGCGCTCAGGAAGCGGCTTCGGGCCGCCAACTACAACCGGATCTACGACCTGCAGACCTCGGCCCATTCCAACCGCTTGTTCCATCTGCTGCGGCCGGGCCCGCCGGCCTGGTCGGGGATCGCGCTCGGCTGTTCCCTGCCGCACAGGAACGCCCTACGCGACAGCATGCACACCCTGGAGCGCCAGGCCGACCAGCTGATGTACGCCGGCATCTGGCCGGACGCCCCCACCGCCCCCGGAACCGCGCCGGGGCCCGACATCTCCTGGGTCTGGAAGGCGCAAGGCGCCGAGCGGCCGGTGCCGGGGGCCGTGAAGCCCCGTCCCTATGTGATGTTCATCCCCGGCGGCTCGGCGCATCGGCCGGAAAAGCGCTGGCCGGTGGAGAACTACGCCGAGCTGGCCCGTATCCTCTACGCCCGCGGCTATGACATCGTGATCATCGGCGGGGTGCAGGAGACGCCGCTGGCCCACGCCATCCAGCGGGTGGCGCCGCGGGCCCGCGACCTCACCGGCCGCACCGACTTCGCGCGCATCGCCGTGCTGGGCGCCAAGGCGGCGCTGGCCATCGGCAACGACACCGGCCCGCTGCACGTGGTGGCCGCCGCCGGCGCCCCCACCCTGGTGCTGTTTTCCTCGGCTTCGGACCCGGCGCTCACCGCCCCGCGCGGCCGGGTGAGGACCGTCCAATCGGACCGGCTGTCGGAGCTGCCTGTGGCCAAGGTGGCGCAGGCGGCGTCGGCTCTGCTCTCGGAGACGGCCGGCGCGGCTTGATAGAGTAGTAACCGTCAGCCATATACTGGCGGCAGCGACCGGACCGCCGTCAGGCGGGCCGGCGCCTATGTTGAAACAACAAACGGAGCCCCGCCTATTCGCCGCCCCATGCAAGCGCCTCCCGTCAAGGACGGTCCGCGCATCAATGACGACATCCGCGTCCCCCGCGTTCTGCTCATCGACCAGAATGGCGAAAAACAGGGCGTGATGCCTACCTCCGCCGCTCTGGAGGCCGCTGAAGAGGCTGGCCTCGACTTGGTGGAGATCGTCCCCAACGCGGATCCGCCCGTCTGCAAGATCCTGGACTTCGGCAAGTTCAAGTTCCAGGAGCAGAAGAAGAAGAACGAGGCGCGCAAGCGGCAGAAGGTGGTGGAGATCAAGGAGATCAAGCTCCGCCCGAACATCGATATCCACGACTACGAGGTGAAGCAGCGGTCGATGTATCGCTTCTTCGAGGAAGGCGACAAGGTGAAGGTCACCCTGCGCTTCCGCGGTCGCGAACTGGCCCACCCGGAACTCGGCATGAAGCTGCTGCAGAAGGTGAAGGCCGACTTCGACCCCATCGCCAAGGTCGAGTACGAGCCGCGCATGGAAGGCCGCCAGATGATCATGATCCTGGCGCCCAGGTAGGCCAACCCAGCGTCATCCTCCGGTCAGCCGCAGGCTGATCCGGGGGGCCAGGCCGCCTTTCCAGAAAAGCCACCACCGTTTGGGTCCCCCGGCTCGCGCTGATGCGCGCCCGGAGGATGACGGATGGATAGAGCCTTGCCGCCAGGAGCGGCTCGGCTTACCTGCCTCACCATGTCCGATACAGCGCCGCGGCAGGCGACGGCGCCTCGCTGGGCGGCGCCGTCGCTGATCGCCCTCATCTTCCTGAATATGCTGGGCTTCGGGATCGTCGTCCCGCTGCTGCCCTTCTACGCCAAGTCGTTCAACGCGCCGCCCTGGCAGATCGCGCTGATCTTCTCGGCCTTCTCGGTGGGGACCTTCTTCGGCGAGCCCTTCTGGGGACGCCTCAGCGACAAGTACGGCCGCAAGCCGCTCCTGATCTCTACGATCTGCGGCAACTGCCTCTGCTACCTGGCCCTGGCCTTCGCCCCCAACGCCTGGGCGGCCTTCTTCATCCGGCTGGCAGGCGGGCTGTCCAGCGGCAACGGGGCGGTGATCCAGGGCTACATCGCCGACGTCACCCCGCCGGAGAAGCGCACCCGCTCGATGAGCTACATGGGCGCCGCCTGGAACGTCGGCCTGATCGTCGGCCCCTCGCTGGGCGGGCTGCTCGCCAAGCCGAGCCTCGGCCCGGTCGGGTTCCAGCTGCCGCTGTTCATCGCCTCGGGCCTGTTCGCCACCTCGGCGGCCTGCATCGCGCTGTTCATCCGCGAGAGCCGCGAGCGGGACATGACCAACACCTTCCGCCCCAACCGCTGGGCGGCGTTCGGCGAGGCGGCGCGCAATCCGGTGATCGGGCGGCTGTTCCTGCTGACCTTCATGGTCGGCTTCGCTTTCACCGGCATCGAGAGCGTGTTCGGCCTGTGGACCCAGGCCAGGTTCGGCTGGGGCCCGCGCGACGTCGGCGTGGCCTTCGCCTTCGTGGGCATAGCCTCGGCCGTCACCCAGATGACGGTGACGGCCCCGCTCTCCGAGCGCTTCGGCCAGGGGCGGATGCTGGCCGTGGGCATGGCGATCACCATGGTCTGCATAGGCCTGCAGCCGCTCTCCACCGGCGGCCCCATGACCATCGTGCTGATGAGCCTCTCGGCCATCGGCCAGTCGGTGGCCTGGCCCAATGTCACGGCGCTGATCTCGCAGACCGCCGACCCGCAGCGGCAGGGCCAGATCCTCGGCTTGAACAACGCCATGGGCGCCCTGGCGCGCGTGGTCGGGCCGTTCTGCGCCGGCCTCAGCTTCTCCGGCCTGACCGTGGACGGCCCCTATATCCAGGGCGCGCTGGTGGTGGCCCCGGCCATCTGGCTGGCGCTCTCGGCCGGCAAGCGGGCTGACGCGGCGCGGGCCACGCCGGACGCCGTTTCGGAGCCGGTCGCATGAACCTTCCGCCCGCCGAGGAGCGGCGCGCGCTGATCGTGCTGCTCAGTGTCATCTTCCTGATGATCGCCGGCTTCGGCCTGGTGATCCCGCTCCTGCCGTTCTTCGCCCAGGCCTTCCATGCGCCGGCCTGGCAGGTCACCCTGCTGTTCTCGGCCTTCTCCTTCGGCCAGTTCCTGGGCGAGCCGTTCTGGGGGAAGCTGTCGGACCGCGTGGGCCGCAAGCCCGTGCTGGTCATCACCATCACCGCCGTGGCGGTGAGCTACGCGGCGCTGGCCTTCGCCCCCAACCTGCCGGCCGCCTTCGCCATCCGCTTCCTGTGCGGAATCTTCGCCGGCAACATCTCGACCCTGCAGGGCGCCATGGCCGACATCACCCCGCCCGAGAAGCGGGCCTCGCGCATGGGGATCATGGGGGCCGCGTTCAGCGCCGGCTTCACCACCGGACCGGCGATCGGCGGCCTGCTGGCCCAGCCCAGCCGCGGGGCGCTCGGCTTCCAGCTGCCGCTGCTGGTGGCCGCCGCCTTCGCGCTCGCCTCGGCCGTGGCGGTGATCGCCTTCGTGCGGGAGTCCCGGCCGGCGGGACCGCCCGCCCTGCGCGGCCCCAAGCCCGCCCGCCTGCGCGAGGGCTTCGCCCACCCGATCATCAGCCGGGTGGTGGCCATCAGTTTCATCGTGGTGGTCGGCTTCGCCGGCATCGAGGCCACCTACGGCCTGTGGACCGAGCAGCGGTTCGGCTGGGGCCCGCGGCAGATCGGCCTGGCGTTCATGGGCATCGGGGTGCTGGGCGCCGTCTGCCAGGGCTGGCTCTCCGGCCGGCTGGCCCGCCGCTACGGCGAGGCGACGACCCTGACGTGCGGGCTGGTGTTCATGGGCCTCGGGATGGTGACCCAGGGCGCTTCGCCCACCTGGCCGGTGGCCATGGCCGGCTTCGCCCTGGTCTGCCTGGGCCAGTCGATCTGCTTCCCCAATATCGCCGCCCTGATCTCCCACTCGGCGCCGCCGCACCGGCAGGGCGAGATGCTGGGGCTGAACATGAGCGGCATGGCGCTGGCGCGGATCGGCGGGCCGGTGATGGCCGGCCAGCTGTTCTCGCTGGTGGCCGCCGGCGCACCCTTCGCCTTCTCGGCCGTGTTGATCCTGCCGGCGCTGTGGTTCGCGTTCCAGATCCGCAAGCGGACGCTGGCGCCGGCCTGAGCGCGCGCTAGCCGATCGCCGCCTTCAGCGCCGCGGCCGTCTCCTTCGCCGCCGCGATCACCGCCGGCGAGATGTCGGCCATGATGTAGAAGTCGTGCGGCAGGTGCGGGTACTCCAGGTGCCGCGCCTCGACGCCGGCGTCCTTCAGGCGCTCGGCATAGGCCGCGCCCTCGTCCTTCAGGCAGTCGTGGCCGGCGGTGACCACCAGGGCCGGGGCGACGCCCTTCACGTGGTCGGCCTTCATGGGCGACAGCCGGTGCGCCTCGGGATGGCCGGCGCCCGCCAGCAGCTTCTCGAACCAGCGCATGGCCTCGAAGGTCAGGATCGGCCCGTCCAGTGTCTTGCGCGACGGCGTCTCCCAGTCGGCCGAGGTCGCCGGATAGAGCAGCAGCTGGAAGGCCAGCGTGCGAACCGGATCGTCCCTGAGGTCCAGGGCGACCGAGGCCGCGAGGTTGCCGCCGGCGCTGTCGCCGCCGACCGCGATCCGCATCGGATCGACGCCGATCTCGGCGGCGTGGTCGAAGGCCCACTTGGCCGCGGCGAGGGCGTCGTCGTGGCCCTTGGGGAACGGGTTCTCCGGCGCCAGGCGATAGTCCACCGCCAGGACCCGGCAACCGCCCCAGGCGGCCATCCGCCGGCAGTGGCCGTCGTGGGTGTCGAGGTCGCCGATCACCCAGCCGCCGCCGTGATAATAGACCAGCAGGCCCGAGGGCTTGGCCAAGCCGTGGGGTTCATAGAACCGCACCGGGATCTGGCCGTGCGGACCGGGAAGGCTGAAGTCGCGGACGTCCACGTCCTGCGGCGCGTTCTGGTCCTGGCTCTGCCGCTGCAGCCGGTAGCCGGCGCGCACCATGTCCGGCGGCAGCTCGTCGAGCGGCGGCAAGGGGTTCTCCGCCGCCTGCTTGGCCTGGGCCTCGATGAGGGCCTGGAAGGCGGGATCGATCGCGGCCATGGCGGGCCTCCTCAAAGACAAAGGGGCCGCCTCGCGGCGACCCCTTCACAGTCTGGAGCGGTGCTACTCCGCGGCCTGCTTCGGCGCGTAGCCGAGGATGGCCTTGGTCTCCAGGAACTCGTGGAAGGCGAAGTCGCCCCACTCGCGCCCGTTGCCGCTCTTCTTGTAGCCGCCGAACGGCGCGGTCATGTCCGAGCCGCCGTTGATCGAAATCTGGCCGGCGCGGATGCGGCGGGCGATCTTGCGGGCCTGTTCGAGGTCGGCGCCGTTCACATAGCCGGCGAGGCCGTATTCGGTGTCGTTGCCGATGGCGATCGCCTGGTCGATGCTCTCGTAGGGCAGGATGGCCAGCACCGGGCCGAAGATCTCTTCCCGGGCGATGGTCATGTCGTTGTTGACGTTGCCGAACACCGTGGGCTTCACGAAGTAGCCCTTGTCGAGGCCTTCGGGACGGCCGGTCCCGCCGGTGACCAGGGTCGCACCCTCGTCGATGCCCTTCTGGATCAGCGCCTGGATCTTGTTGAACTGCACCTCGGAGACCACCGGGCCCAGCATGGCGTTGCCGTTGGGATCGCCCACCGTCACCTGGTCGGCGGCTTCCTTGGCCACCGCCATGGCCTCGGCCATCCGCTTGGTCGGGACGAGCATGCGGGTCGGCGCGTTACAGGACTGGCCCGAGTTGGTCATCATGTGCTGCACGCCGCGCGCCACGCTCTTGGCGAACACGTCGTCGTCCAGGACGATGTTGGGGCTCTTGCCGCCCAGCTCCTGGTGGACCCGCTTGACCGTCGCGGCGGCGTTCTTGGCCACCTCGACGCCGGCCCGCGTGGAGCCGGTGAACGACACCATGTCCACGTCCGGGTGGACGGAGAGCGCAACGCCCACGCCCGGCCCGTCGCCGTGCACCAGGTTGAACACCCCGGCCGGCACGCCCGCCGCGTTCATGATCTCCGCGAAGATTTGGCCCGAGAAGGGCGCCACTTCGGAGGGCTTCAGCACCATGGTGCAGCCCGTCGCGATGGCCGGGGCGACCTTGCAGGCGATCTGGTTGAGCGGCCAGTTCCAGGGGGTGATGAAGGCGCAGACGCCGATCGGCTCCTTCACGATCATCGTCTGACCGCGGTCTTCCTCGAACTCGAAGTCCTTGAGGATCTGGGCGGCGGTGGCGAGGTGGCCCATGCCGGCCGGCACCTGGGCGCGTTGCGCCAGGGACGACGGCGCGCCCATCTCCTCGGTGACCGCCGTGGCTAGGTCGCCGAAGCGCTTCTGGTACTCGGCGAGGATGCGGCCCAGCACTTCCAGGCGCTCTTCGCGGCTGGTCTGCGACCAGCTCCCGAAGGCTTGCTTGGCGGCCTTGACCGCCTTGTCGACGTCGGCCGCCGAGCCGATGGCGATGCGGCCGCAGACTTCCTCGGTGGCCGGATTGATCACATCGAGGGTCTTCTTCTCGACCGGATCGACCCACTTACCGTCGATATAAAACTTGAGGTACTCGCGCATGGACGTCCTCCTGGACCGTTCGTCTTCTTGCCGGTCGGAGCCGCGCGCCCCGACTTTCAAACGCTCATTTTAATGATCAGCGGTAACTTCGGAAGCCCCCCAGACCTTTCTTTGTCCGTCGCCTCGGCGATGGGGCCGCTTACACTTGATGCACGAGGGGCTGTCCCGCAACCGGCGACCGGGCTTTCAGCACATAATCCGCCCGGATCGAGCCCACATAAAGGTCCTTCAGGTCAGCTCCGCCCCAGGTGACGTTGGTCGGATGGTTGATCACGCCTCCCGTCGGGTCATGGAAAACCGTCACCACCTCCAGCGCTGGCGTGATCGCCACCACCTTGTTGGCGGCCGGCAGGCAGACCCACAGATTGCCCTCGGCATCCAGGCCGACGCCGTCGGTGTAGCCGAGGTCGCCCGGGTCGGGCGCGGCCTCACCGGCCTGCTGCAGCTTGCCCAGCACCGGGCCGTAGCGCTCGCCGGGGCCAAGCCGGCCGCCGGGCAGCACCGCAAAGCGCATGACGTCCGCGCCGCTGGTCTGGGCGCAGAACAGGACCTGTTCGTCGGCCGACAGCGCGATGCCGTTCGGGAACTTCAGCCCCTCCGCCGCGATCGACGACGACCCGTCCGGCCTGAGCACGAAGATGAAGCCGTCGGCCCGCCCGTCCAGCGCCTGCGGCCAGGTCTCGGCGTGGGTGGAGTTGGCGCACCAGATGTTCCCGGCCGCGTCGATCACTGGATAGTTCGAGGCGGTGAGCCGCTTGCCGCCCACCTCGGCCAGCAAAGTCTCGCGCGTTCCCGTCGCCGGATCGAACCGCTCCAGCGGCCCCGGCGCGCGGTCATAGATCCCGAAGTTGGCGATCACGATGCGGCCGTGGCGGTCCATGTTGATGCCGTTCGGCGCGCCGCCCTTCGGCCCCAGCCGCCGGAACGAGCCGTCGGGGAAGATCTCGGCCACCGCCGCCTGGTGGTCCGAGGCGAAGACCCGGCCGTCCCGGCCCACCACCACGTCCTCCGGGCGGTCGATTCCGACGGCGACCTTTTCGAACGCCTCGGTCGCAATGGGCCTGAGCGGCATCGGCGGCCTCCCTGTTCTTTCTTTGCTGGCTTGGCGGGAAGCTAGAGGCCGCCAAGGACCGTTCGACAAGCCGGCTTGCGGCTGGCCGGCGCCGCCGGTAAAGCCGCTGCAACGCATCTGGAGAGCCCCATGATCGCCATTTTCGCCATCGCCGCCTTCCTCATCGTGATCGCCGCGCTGAACCGCTACGAGTTCGGCCGGTTCGACTGAGCAAGGGACGCCCGCCATGGCCAGTCGCGGCGCGGCGCTGATCACCGGCGGTGCGCGGCGGATCGGCCGGGCGCTGGTCGCGGCCGCCGCCGACGCCGGCTTCGACGTGGCCATCCATGTGCGCGGCGTCGACGACGACGCCGAGGCCGCCGCCGCCGAGGTCCGGGCCCGTGGCCGCAAGGCCCAGATCTTCGCCTGCGACCTGCGCCGGGAGTCCACCACCGTGGCCCTGGTGGGCGAGGTGGAGGCCGAGCTGGGCGCCGTCACCCTGCTGGTCAACTGCGCCAGCGTCTTCGAGCGCGACGCCGTCTCCGACATGAACCGCGCCTCCTGGGACGCGCACATGGAGACCAACCTGCGCGCGCCCCTGGTGCTGGCCCAGGCCTTCGCCCGGCGGCTGCCGGCCGGCCGCGAGGGGCTGATCGTCAACATCCTCGACCAGCGGGTGTGGCGCCCGACCCCGGAGTTCTTCTCCTATTCGCTCTCCAAGGCGGCGCTGTGGGACGCCACCCGGATGCTCGCCCAGGCGCTGGCGCCGCGCGTCCGCGTCAACGCCATCGGCCCCGGCCCGACCCTGGCCTCGGTCCATCAGGACGAGGAGGCCTTCGCCGCGGAGGCGAGCGCGACGCTCATGGAACGGGCCGTCGATCCCGCCGAGATCGCCGGCGCGCTCAAGTATCTGATCGACGCCAAGGCCGTGACCGGGCAGATGATCGCCGTGGATTCAGGCCAGCACCTGGCCTGGCGCAGCTGAAGGGATGGCCATGACCTCCGCGCCGCGCCCTGAAGGCTCTCCGCCCGCCGCCCCGGCCGAAGGCCGCGTGGTGATGACCAAGGTGTTCGTCACCGGCCTCAACGTGCAGGCCGAGATCGGCGTCTATCGCCATGAGATCGGCAAGGTGCAGCCGCTGGTGGTGGACGTGGAGCTGGACGTGCCCACCGCCGGCGCCGAGCGGCTGGCCGACACCCTCAACTACGAGACCATCCTGGCCGCCGCCCAGGCCCTGGCCGCGGCGGGCCACATCGCCCTCGTCGAGACCTTCGCCGAGCGCCTGGCCCGCGCCTGCCTCGCCGACCCCCGCGTCACCCGCGCCCGGGTGCGGGTGGAGAAGCCGCTGGCGCTGGCCCCCCACGCGGTCGGCGCCGGCGTCGAGATCACCCTGGTCCGCTGAATTCCGTCCAAACTGTAACTGGCGCGCGGCCGGAGTTACGTCATCATTCGGCGTGGGAGGGTCTTGAGCCATGACCGAACACGTCGACACCGCCACCGCCACCGAGGACCGCACCCTGCCGGCGGTCGTCTACGCGCTCTACCTGATCGGCCTGACGCACGGGCTGACCACCATCATCGGCCTGATCATCGCCTACGCCAGCCGCGATCAGGCGGGGCCGAAGATGTACAGCCACTACACCTGGCTGATCCGCACCTTCTGGATCACCATCGGCGGCTTCCTGCTGGGCGGCGCGATGCTGGTGGTCGGCATCCCCTTGAGCCTGGTGCTGGTGGGCATCCCGATCGTCGTGATGGGCGGCCTCCTGATGGGCCTCGCCTGGGTGTTCATGGCCGTGCGCCTGGCCATCGGCATCGTGCACCTGGCCCGCGACGAGGCCTATCCGCGCCCCTTCGCGATCATCGCCTGAGCGCTTTTCCCTCCCCTTCACGGGGAGGGAAATGATCTAGGCGCTGACCAGCTGGCGACGCACCATCTTGGCGTAGTCGTCCATCAGGCTGAGCGAGATGTTGCCGGGCCGGAAGGTGTACTCGCCGATCTCGGCCACCGGGGTCACCTCGGCCGCCGTGCCGGTCACGAAGCATTCGGAGAAGCCGGCCAGCTCCTGCGGCTCGATGTGCCGCTCGACGACCTCGAAGCCCTTCTCGCGGGCCAGCTTGATCACCGACTGGCGGGTGATGCCGTTCAGGAAGCAGTCGGCCAGCGGGGTATGGATCACCCCGTCCCGGATGAAGAACACGTTGGAGCCGGTGCTTTCGGCCACGTAGCCGCGCCAGTCGAGCATCATGGCGTCAGTGTAGCCCTCCTTCTCCGCGGCGTGCTT
>JAQGIX010000335.1 GCA_028290925.1 Phenylobacterium sp.
CAGGGTCAGCGCCCGGCCGAGAGCGCCGCGCCGCTCGCCGGCGTCAGCCGACCTGCTTGTTTCGGGAATCGCCACTCAACTCGCCCCTTGCCGGGCGCGAAGAGAGCCTATCGGGCGGAGGCGATCAATAGACGGCCGCCGCCGGGGTTGGGGAGGCGCGCCGGATCCTCGATCATCACCCAGGTGAAGGCGTCGCCGTTCAGCTGGCGGCGCACCCAGCGATAGGGCGCCTGGCGCCAGGCGACGATCCAGGGCGAGAGATTGTCGAGGACGTATTCACCCTCGCTCGTGGCCACCAGGAGCACGGCGTGGCTTTCCCCCCACCGGGTGGTCACCAGGCCGATGTTGATGGCAGGGCGGGGCAGGCCGGCGGCGAGCAGGGCCCGCTGCTTTTCAAGGACGTAGTCCTCGCAGTCGCCCGCGCGGCGGCCTTCCTCCAGCGGGGTGTTCCAGTAGTCGTCGACCCCATAGTTCACCCGGTCCGTGCGCTCTTCGATCGCGCCGTTCACGTCGCCGTTCACCTGATTGAGCAGCGACCACAGCTTCGGCGTCATGTGCGGCGTGGTTTCGTCGGCCTGCTTGAGGACGTGGACGGTCGGGTCGATGAATTCGACGCGGGTCTCGATGACGGCCGGCGCGACCACCGGCTCCTGGACGCCGGGCGCGACGAGGCGTGGCTCCTCCGGGGCGGCGGCAATGAAGCTCGCCTGCGTGAGGTGCGCCGGGCCGGGCGAACCCAGGGCGGCGGGCATGATCACCGGTGGCATGGACGGGCCAAGCGCCGCCATCAGCTCGGCGCGGTCCGCCTTGGCGCGGCTCACCTCGGCGAGCACGACCCGGGCGTCCGCGCCGCAGTCCTGCGGCTTGCGTTCGCAAAAGGCCACATAGCCCAGCGGCGGCAGGGCGCTGGAGCCCAGCGGCATGTTCGGCCCTGGTTGCGGCGCGGCAAAGGCAGCCGACGCCGTCAACCAGAGCCCTGCGGCGAGCAATAGCTCGCGCAGGCTCTTCCTATGTAACACCACACCATCACCCAATTTGTTCTTATTGGGCTCGGTGTAGACCGTGTGATCTTAAGGCTAGTTATATCGACATAGTTATTCGTGCGTTAGCCAAGATGAGTCCTCAGTTGGCGCAGTGTATAAATTGTAAATTCTGCGTTGTTGAATCTGAAATCTAGATTTACGAAGCTTAATAATCCTTAGTCGATATTAACCGTGATCTATGCGTGCGGCGGATCGCCAAGCCCTATTCCGTCGGTCTCGCGGCTGCGGTATGCTGACCTGAGGGGATACGGTGCGGAGCTTTTCTGGAATGCGACGGCTATCGATGCTGGCGGCGCTTATGGCTGCCGGCCTTGCGATTCTATTCAGTGCGATCGCCACGCACAGCTGGGCGGCCGAGCAGCCTGAGGCTCACCGGGTCATTCCGGAATACCACCTGGGCGCCAGCGACAAGATCCGCGTCATCACCTTCGGGGAGGAGTCGCTCACCGGCGAGTTCTTCATCGGCGGATCGGGCAAGGTCTCGTTGCCGCTGATCGGCGAACAGCAGGCCGCGGGCCTTTCGGTCTCCGAGTTCCAGAGGGAGGTCGAGGGCGCGCTGAAGCAGGGCGATATCCTGAAGGACCCCCACGTCAGCGTCGAGGTCCTGACCTATCGCCCGTTCTACATATTGGGCGAGGTGCAGAAGCCCGGCGAATATCCCTTCAGCAATGGCCTGACGGTGGTGAACGCCGTGGCCACCGCCAACGGCTTCACCTATCGCGCCAACACCAAGCGGGTGTTCATCAAGCGCGCCGACAGCACCGAGGAGCAGGAGTTCCCGCTGACCAGCACCATGCCGGTGGCCCCTGGGGATACGATCCGTGTCGCCGAGCGGTTTTTCTGAATTGCAGGCCCGTTGGCGGCCAGGCCGTGCGCCTCGCGGCCCGATGCGGGCGCTCATCCAGGCGGGGCTCGCACCGCGCCCCGGCGGGTGCAGTCCGGCAGGCGTCCGGCGGCGAGCGCGCACGCCGCCGAGCAGGCGTTCTTAGAAGGCGTTTCCGGCGGCGACCAGGTGTGGGATCGTGCGCGCCAGGATGAAGAGGTCCAGCCCCAGCGACCAGCTCTCGATGTAGCGTGCGTCCGCGGCGACGCGCTGCCGCATGTCGTCCACGTGACCAACGGTGCCGCGCAGATCGCTCACCTGCGCCAGGCCGGTGATCCCGGGGCGGACCCGAAGCCGCTCCGGATATTCGAGGATCAGGGCGGCGTATTCGGTGTCCATCTCCGCCGCGTGCGGCCGAGGTCCGACCAGCGACATGTCGCCCATCACCACGTTGAACAGCTGCGGCAGTTCATCGAGGCTCGTGCGGCGCAGGAAGCCGCCGAGCCGCGTCACGCGCGCGTCGCCGCGCTGTGTCCAGCCGCCCTGGCCATCGGCCGGCAACATGGTGCGGAACTTCAGGATCGTGAACAGGCGTCCGCCCAGTCCGCCCCGCGACTGACGGAAGAAGATTGGGCCGCCGGATTCGAGGAAGATGGCCGTCCCGATGAGCAACAGGGCGGGCGCAAGCAACAGGATCAGCGAGCTGGCCATGACCAAGTCAAACGATCGCTTGGCGCGGCTGGTGGCAGCCTCGCCAGCCTCTAACGGCCAGGAGCGATCGGTCGCAACCTGCATTAGGTCCCCCAAGTGTTCCCCAGTTTTCACTAAGCCGGCCCACGGCGAAGCTGTAAAGTCTTTGTTAGCATCTTCGCCTTGCACGCCCGCCCCTGTGTCAATGTGAGCCACGCCTAGCCCACATATTGGGCGACTAGCGAAACACATGCCGATTGCGGACGCAGACGTGACTGGGCCAGGGCTCCACGTTGTTTCGCGCGCGCGACGCCGCGGTGTCCCCGGGAAATCTTGGGCCGCGGCTTGCTCTTTTCCGCGGCCGTTAAACTTCTGCTGACCTGAAACAGGGATCATCCCTCTGCCCCGACCGTTAGGTCAGTCAGAAGACTGTGAGGGCAGAAGGAAAGGTGGCGCCGTGATCTGGCTGCTGATCTTCGCGACCTGGACGGCCCTGAGCCTCGCCGTGGCGGCGCCCGCCGCTCGGCTGCTGTCCTTCCGGACGAGACTGCAAGGCGACGCGCTGGCCTGGGCCCTCGCCGGATCGGCGATTGGTTGACCCTGCGGCGCTAGTCCGGCACCGGGAGGCGATGAGCGCTCCACAGTTCGGGACCTTGGCGGAGGCCGGCGACTGGTATGATCGCTGGCTGAGGGATGCCGCCCTGCCGCTATGGTCGAGCGCCGGCGTGCTTTCGGCGACCGGAGCTTTTCGTGAGGCGCTGACGCTCAACGGAGCGCCCGTCGAGAGCGCGCTCCGCGCGCGCGTCCAGGCGCGTCAGGTGTTCGTCTATGCGAGTTGCGCGAGCGCTGGTTTCGGCGGCGGCTGGGGAGACGTCGCGCGGCGAGGATTCGCCTTCTATCGAACGCACTATCAGCGCGCCGACCGGCGGTTCGCCATCCTGGCCAATGAGGCGGGTGAAATACTCGACGAAACGCCGTGTCTATATGAACAGGCCTTCTCGCTGCTGGCGATGGCGGCGCTCGCCGCAGCGGCCGACGATCAGGTGAGCCACGCGGGCGAGGCCCAACGCGTCCTCCAGGCTCTTGAAGGCCAGCGCCACTCCGCCGGCGGCTTTCGTGAATTCGGCGACCATCCCTTCCAGACAAATGCGCAAATGCACCTCCTTGAGGCCGCGTTGGCCTGGGACGAGCTTGGTGCGGGACCGGTCTGGACGGCGCTCGCCGACGAGATCGTCGCGCTGGCCCTCGCGCACTTCATCGACGGTGAGGGGGGCTTCCTCCGTGAGTTCTTTGACGAGACCTGGGCGCCTGCCGCCGGCGACGATGGCCGCTGGGTTGAACCGGGGCATCAATTCGAGTGGTCATGGCTGTTGGCGCGGTGGGCGAAGGCGCGGAACGCGCCCCCGGCGCAGGCGGCCTCGCGTATTCTGTTTGAGCAGGGACTGCGAGGCGTTGATCGCACCCGAGGCGTCGCCGTCAACGTCCTATGGGATGACCTGACCTTGCGGGATCCTGTCGCGCGTTTGTGGCCGCAGACCGAGTACTTGAAGGCGGCGCTCACCCACGGCGATGACGCGGAGGCGCTCACCGCCGCCAACGGTCTGGCGCGTTACCTCGATGTCCCGCTCTGGGGCGCCTGGAGAGACAAGATGCTGCCCGATGGCTCGTTCGTGGAGGAGCCTGCGCCGGCGAGTTCATTTTACCATGTCGTGGTCGCCGTGTTGCAGCTCCTCAAGCACGCTCGAGGCTGAGCCGGGCGCTCGCCTCGGCATCGGCGGGCGCGACCTGCCGAAGGGCTCGGCGGCGTTGAGGCTCTAGGCGCGCCCGTAGTAGTCCAGGTACCAATCCACGAACTTCGCCACGCCGGTCTCGACGCTGGTGGTGGGCGCATAGCCGACGGCTCGCCGGGTCTCCTCGATGTCGGCTTCGGTGCGGGCCACGTCGCCCGGCTGCATGGGCATGAGGTTCAGCTTGGCGCGTCGCTGCAGTTTTTCCTCGAGCAGCTCGATGTAGCGCATGAGTTCGACGCGCTGGCTGTTGCCGATGTTGAGCACCCGCCACGGTGCGACGCCGCTGGTTGCCGGATCGGGCTTCAGCGGATCCCAGGCCGGGTTCACCTGCGCCGGATGGTCGAGGGCGGCGATCACCCCTGAGGCGATGTCGTCGACGAAGGTGAAGTCGCGCTGCATCTTGCCTTCGCCGTAGACGTCGATCGGACGGCCATCGAGGATCGCGTCGGCGAATTTGAACAGCGCCATGTCCGGCCGGCCCCAGGGACCGTAGACGGTGAAGAACCTCAGGCCCGTGCAGGGAACGTGGAACAGGTGGGCGTAGGCGTGCGCCATGGACTCGTTGGCGAGCTTGGTGGCCGCATAGAGGGTGATCGGGTGGTTGGCCCCGTCGTGGACGTTGAACGGCAGCTTGCCGTTGGCGCCGTACACCGAGCTGGTCGAGGCGAAGACCAGGTGCTTCGGCTGGATGGCGCGGCAGCCCTCCAGGATGTTGAGGAAGCCCACCACATTGGCCTCGACGTAGGCCTCGGGCTTCTCGAGGCTGTAGCGGACGCCGGCCTGGGCGGCGAGGTTGACCACGCCTTCGGGCTTCGCCTCGGCGAACAGCGCCGCCACGCCGTCGCGGTCTTCGAGGTCGAGTCGGGCGTGGCGGTAGGCCGGATGCTTTTCCAGGATCGCCAGCCGCGCGGCCTTGAGGGTCGGGTCATAGTAGGCGTTGAGGTTGTCGAGGCCGACGACCTGGTCGCCCCGTTCCAAGAGGCGGCGGGCCACATGGAAGCCGATGAAGCCTGCGGAACCGGTCACCAGAACAGGCAAGGCCACCCTCGAGGTCGGAGGCGCACGTCAGCGCGCGGGTCCGGCTCCGTAACCTTGGGAGGTTCGGAAGTCGACCGAAAGGCTTATGCGCTGAGGCCCACGACCTCGCGATAACCCGGCCGCGACTTGGCGGCGGCCGCGCGCAGGGCAATGTGGCGAAAAGCCAGTTGTCCGCCGCTCAAAGCCTCCCGGCGTGCAGCGGGACAGTGGACTCGTCAGGTCGCGGTTGGGCTGGGCGACTCGGATCACTCGCTCGAAAACCCGCCTGGCCTGCGACTATTCGAGCGTGAGTATTGGACGCATTCCCGTCATGCTTGGGTCTTAGCCCGACCGCTGATCTGCGAAATCACCAGTGAGTTCGCGCGGGGGGCCATGAACAATCCACAACCGATCGACCGATCTTGCGCGACGCCGATGACGCCGGACGCCGGGTTGGGCGCGCTCGCGCTCGTACTCGGCTTTCACCAGATCGCCACGGACCTGGCGCCGCTCTCGCACGCCCTTGGTAAGGGCGAGGCGGCGGAGATCAGCGACCTCGTACGCTTGCGCGTCAGCTGGGCGCCAAGGCCAGGGCGACGCGGGCGCCTGTCTCGCGCCTCGCCGACGCGCCAGCCCCCGCTGATCGCCGAGCGGAAGGACGGCGGCTTCATGGTCGTGGTCGCCGTCCGCGGCGGCAAAGCTCTGGTCCAGGTCTTCGGAACGGCGCCGCAGACCATCGACCTCGAGACGCTCGAGGCGGACCTAATCGGTCGGAGACGACATTGATCTCGCATTCCCCATCCCCTGGGCGAG
>JAQGIX010000440.1 GCA_028290925.1 Phenylobacterium sp.
CCAGCCAAGCGGGTCAAAGTGTTGCGGGCGCGAATCGTCGGGGCGTCGCGTTGTGAGCAGCGCCCGCGGCTGGTATTCGATTTCCACGCCTGAGAGGCGCGAGGCGTGAAGGAAACGAATGACGGCCGATCCCCGCAGCGTGCATGGGCCTGGCGATACCGCGCGGTTCCAGAAGCTCGGCTTCGGCGACATGCGGGCGCTCGCCAGCGATCCGACCCTGTCGGAGGCTGAAAAGATGGGCTTCGCGCGGGGTCACAGGGAAGGCTTCGATGAGGCTATCTGGGCCTCCATGCTGGGCCTGGCGCCGCGTCTTTGCGGCCCAGGCGCCCGTGTGCTCGATATCGGCTGCGGGTGTGGCGAGATCGCCCGCAAGCTGATCGCCCAGGCCGAAGCCGCCGGCCATCGGCTGACACTGATCGATCATCGGGAGATGCTCGATCTCCTTCCCATTCCGGAATCTGTGACGGCGATCGCGGGCCGCTTTCCCGACGATATGCCGCCGTCCACCGACGACGGCGGCTTTGATGTCATCATCGCCTACAGCGTCCTGCAGAACGTGGTTGTGGACGCCAATCCTTTCGCCTTCCTCGACGCGGCGCTCGAGCGCCTGAGCCCCGGCGGCCGCCTCTTGATCGGCGATCTCCCAAACTTCTCGAAGTTGCGGCGCTTCCTTTCGAGCAGCGCGGGCGCGGACTATCACCGTACTTATATGCGGACCGATAAGGCGCCGCAGGTCGCGGCGTTCGCGCCGGCGACGGATCGCATCGACGACGCTTTGCTCCTCGGCCTGATGCTCCGCGCGCGTCTTGCGGGGTTTGACGCCTACCTCCTGCCTCAGCCGCACGACCTCGCCTTCGCCAATCGCCGCGAAGACCTGTTGATCGAGCGGCCTTGAGCCTCGTGGCCTGATGTGGGCGCAATGACATCGCGGCGGCCCCCAGACGTGCTTTTCGCCGACGAATTGTGGATTCATGCGGTCGCGACGCCAGGCGCGAGCGCAGCCGGCGGGGGCGCAGATGGATGAGCGTGGACCGATCTTCATCGGCGGAACCGGACGTTCCGGCACGACGGTGATGGCCAATCTGCTGAATTCGCACCCACGGATCGTCCTGCCGGCGCACGAGAACAAGCTGATCGTCGAGAAGGGCGGCCTGCGAGACCTCGTCGACCAACTGGGCGGACGCTTCGACATGAAGCGCCACCACTACGCCGTCATGGATTTCGTGCGATGGGCGCAGAAATTGAGGAGCGTGGGTTTTCGGAATCCCGCGTTCAATGCGCAGGTCGCGACCTTGATGAAGGACCAGGGGCTGGGCTTCCAGCCGGCTTGCGAGGCGGTCGCGCGCGAGCATCCAGGGGCCGAACTGAGCATCCACGGCATCGGCAACGGGTTCGGGCGCGACCATTACGACGCCACGGTGAACGCCTTCATCCGCACGATCGCTGGCCAGGTCGTAGAAGCTGGAATCGTGGACACGGAGGGCTTGATCCGGCCGTTCCTGATTCCCGAAGTGAAGGATCGCGATTCAGCGCTTCAGGCCTGCCGCGGCTTCCTGGACCAGCTCTATGCCCTGCCGATGAGCCGAGCCGGGGCCGTGCGGTGGTGCGACGACACGCCGAGCAACTGGCTCTATCTGGATTTTCTGTTCGAGCTCTATCCCGACATGAAATTCATTCACATGATCAGAGACCCGCGAGACGTGGTCGGCTCCTACATGAAGCAGGTCTGGGCGCCGTCCGACCCAAGGATCATCGTCGCGATCTTCAAGGCCCAGTTCTCCGATTACGAATACCTCCTGAGCCAGGTCCCCCGTGACCGCGTGATGGAAATCCGCATGGAAGACATCTCCTCCGACAAGCCCAGGGTCATGGATGAGCTGAGCCGCTTCCTTGGCGAGGAAAACCTGTTCAATTCAAATCTGTTCTTCGATGAGCGGACCAATACGGGGACCTACGCCGACAGCCTTGGCCCGGAGGCGACGTGCGTACTCGAGACGGAACTGGGTAGCTGGATGGAACGGCACAGGTACCTCTCCTAGCCCCGGGCGCCGTGTTCGCCGTCAGGGAGGCAGAGGTCGCGGACGTCCCCAAAATTGAACATGGCGGCGGCGCTCGGTCGGTTGAGGCCGGGGTCGGACCAAGTCGACTTGGGGTGGTGCCGGATGAGGGACTCGAACCCCCGACCTTCGGTTTACAAAACCGCTGCTCTACCAGCTGAGCTAATCCGGCCGACCGTTCCGCCGCTTATGCGGTGATCGCCCGGAGGCTGGCAAGCGCTTGGAGGTCGGCTGCGCCTGTGCTTGCGTGGCGCCAACCAGCCAGGGAGCGCGCCAGATGCAGTTCGAAGAGTACCGCCGCCACGACGCCGTGGGCCTGGCCGAGCTGGTCGCCAGGCGCGAGGTCAGCGCGGGCGAACTGCTGGACGTGGCCGTGGGCCGGATGGCCGAGGTCAATCCGCAGATCAACGCGGTGACCCGCGACCTCAGCGACCGCGCGCGCAGTGAGCCGCCCGGCGAGGGCCCGCTGGCCGGGGTTCCCTACCTGCTGAAGGACCTGGGCGCGGCGCTGGCCGGGGTTCCCACCACCTTGGGATCGCGGATGTTCGCGCAATCGACGCCGGCGGCC